>NZ_JAVBNS010000239.1:0-39895 GCF_031551385.1 Anaerosporobacter sp. | reverse complement strand
GGTTCGACTTGCAACACTTGGAGAACATTCGGTAGAAGTATGTGTTTACGGTAAGAAGTACGAACTTTCACAAGATGCAACAGAAATTATAATTCCATCAGAATGGAGAGGATAGGCTATGGTTGCAGAAAAGAAAGATTGGTTGATAAGGGACATAGGCTTTTCCGAGGAACGTATTACAAACAATGGGAACAAATTTTTATGTGGTAATGGTTATGTAGGAATAAGAGGCAGTCTTGAGGAATTTGAAAAGGAACATTTACCAGCCATTAATCTAGCAGGAATCTATGATCAAGTTGGAGATGGTTGGAGAGAACCCCTTAATGCCCCCAACGGTTTATATACAAGAATAAAAATTGATGGAGATTATTATGATTTGCCAGCGAGGGAGGCGGCAGAACATGAACAATCGCTTGATTATCGCCATGGAATTGTTACAAGGGTAACGAAATGGAAGACAAGACGAGGAAATATTACCGTAACAAGTGAACGATTCGCTCACTATGACGAGTTCCATTTAATTTGTATGAGATACAGTGTGTTTGCTGATTTTCATGCAGATGTAGAGATACTAACTGGAATCGATGGAGATGTATGGGATATTCATGGACCTCATTATAATCGAATCCTATTAGAAGAAAATGGTGATTTGCTATACGCCACAGGAATTACGCATGAAAGCAAAGATCAAGTTACTGTAGTAGAGGGAGTTTCAATAAATCATCCTTGTGAAAGGAAACAGAAAAAAGAAGGACGAAAGATTCTGCATCGCATTTGCCTTATAACAGAGGAAAACAAAAACATCAATGTAGACAAAATGATTGCTGTATATACAAGCAAAGACTGTGAGAAACCAGATATGGAAGGGCAAAAACTTGTAAATGTGTTTTTGCAAAAAGGATATGAGGTTACAAGAAACAGTCATATAGAAGCTTGGGAAAATCATTGGAAAACAGCAGAAGTCTACATTGATGGTGATGCAAAAGCGATGGAAGCTTTGAATTATTCTCTTTACCATCTACAATGCATTGCTCCAAGACATAGTGAGAGTCTATCGATTGCCGCAAGAGGTTTATCAGGGCAGACATATAAAGGTGCTGTGTTCTGGGATACAGAAATGTTTATGTTGGATTATTTCCTATATACACAACCAGAGGTGGCAAAAACCTTACTTCGTTATCGTATTGATACACTTGATGGAGCAAAGAAAAAGGCGGCTGGTTATGGATATCAAGGAGCTTTCTATGCTTGGGAAAGTCAAGAAGGCGGCTATGATGCATGCAGTGACTACAATGTTACCGATGTATTTACAAAGCGACCTATGCGGACACATTTTAAAGATAAGCAGATTCATATATCGGCTGCGATTGTATATGGAATTATGCGCTATGTGAACGTAACAGGAGATACAAGCCTTCTTGAGCAAGGTGGTTTTGAAACAATACTGGAATGTGCGAATTTCTATGAATCACTTTTAGTAAAGAAGGTGAAATCAAACCAATACGAGCTTCATGATGTAATAGGGCCAGATGAGTACCATGAACGTGTGAACAACAATGGTTATACAAATCGTATGGCGAAATATACATTTGAAGTGGCGGCGAAACTGTTAGATGATTTAGTAACATTTTCAGAAGATGTTATCGCAAAGATAGGGAAAAATTATAATGTAGTTCAGTGCAAAATAAACTTTCAGGAAGCTGCGGAGCGAGTTCTAATACCACAGCCAGATGAAAAAGGTGTGATTGAACAATTCGAAGGATATCATCTATTAGAAGATGTATCTGTTGAAGAGGTAAAAGGAAGACTTCTGCATGAAAAAGAATATTGGGGTGGTGCTTATGGTGTTGCATCTCAAACACAAGTAATTAAACAAGCAGATGTTGTAACTTGGTTAACGATGTTTCCAGATGATTTTTCAGAAGAAGTTATGTTAAAGAATTGGAAGTATTATGAACCACGTACCGAGCATGGCTCTTCACTGAGTGCTTGTATGTATGCATTACTTGCCTGTCGATGTGGAATGCCAGAGAAGGCTTATCCATTCTTTATGAAATCAGCAAGTGCTGATTTGCTCCCAGGAGGGAAGGAATGGGCTGGACTTGTTTATATCGGAGGTACGCATCCGGCAGCAGCAGGTGGTGCTTATATGACGGCAATTAGAGGTTTTGGTGGAATCTATGTTGAAGATGGCAAGCTAAAAGCAAAACCTCAGCTTCCTGAACAATGGAAGAAACTGAGGTTTACGGTTCAATATCAAGATCAATTATATGAAATAACAGAAACAAAAGACAGTACAGAAATAAACATTTTATAAGGTACGAACGCTGTTTCGTTCAACCAAGTGTATGGGCAAGACAATTTCCGTTTGTGAAAGGGTCTTGCCTTCTAATTTTTGTACCATAAAATCGACGGCGACGTTTCCTTTCAGTTGCATATCTTGGTGAATCGTAGTCAATGTTGGAGTAATAATTTGGCTGATATATAAATCATCGAATCCCATAATAGAGATATCTTCTGGGACACGGATGCCATTGTTGCGTAGTCCGGTAATAATACCAGCCGCCATAATATCTGCGGTTGTAATGATTGCAGTAACTTGAGGATACTCTATAAGTTTATCGCTAAGTTGTTGGCAGGAATCAAGGTCCATTTCGTATTGAAACACAATGTCTTTATTAAAAGGAATTCCAGCTTCTGTAAGTGCTGATTTATAGCCAAGAAAACGTTCCTGCAATACGCCTCCATCTTTAATAGAAGGGGAAGCAAACGCAATGTGCTTGTGACCATGTTCAATCATATATTTAGTTGCTTGGTAACTTCCTTTGAAGTCTTCCAAGCCGACATTACAAAAATTCGGATGATGTACATAACTGTCGATGAAGATAATTGGAAGTTTTAAGTCAGTAAGTGCATCAAAGAAACTATCACGGAACATACCTGTGATAAACAGACCATCAACATTCCATGTTTGTAAGAATGCAAGTAATTCGTCACTTGTTTCAACAGTACGAACCATAAGGTAGTAGCCATGTTCACGTAATACGGATTCGATAATACCAACAAAGGTAGCCTGAAATGGGTCATCCATGAAGTTTTGTTCTTTATCCGTTACGATATGGTTGATAAGAGCAACCACTTTAGAGGAATTGGATACGAGTGCTCTTGCAGACATGTTTGGAATATAACCAAGTGTTTTTATGGCTTCCTGTATTTTGCTTTCTGTTTCGGGAGAAACACGAGTTGATCTTCCATGAATTACATTGGAAACAGTTGTGCAGCTAACACCTGTATAGGCTGCGATATCTTTGATGGTTGCCATAGTAGAGCACCTAACCTTTCATTAGTTTTATGTTAAACCTAAGTAATACAATAACACGGAATTGGGGAATTTTCAATAAACTTTTGGTAGTAGAGGTGGGGCGAAACTCAATTTACTTTTTGGGGCTTCTTGGTTAACGTACGTTAACACAAAACACGCTACACATCTAAGGACTTCTAGGTGTATACGGATAGGTTATCTAGAAGTTACGGAAACGCTCTCGATTCGGCATCCTGCCTCAACGAGAGCTGGCTCGGCGTCCTTGCCTCGCCTTCCTAGGTTGTGGGGTATACACCAAGAAGTACTATAGATGTTTCGCTATCGTTTTTTAGTTGACCTACGTTAACCAAGAAGCAGTCAAGGGTGTTGAGAGTTTCGCGAGTGCTTCAAAGGATATAAGGGTCAAAACCACCTAAGTAATTCTAAATGTGTAAGGATAGGTTATTGAAAGTTTACGGAAAAGCTTTCCTCGGTTGTATCGTATACAGCAAGAAGTGCTGTAGATGATTTGCTATCGGTTTTTAAGAGTGTTCTTTATTCTTTGTTAATATACGTTAATCAAGAAGAAGTCAAGGATTGAGAGTTTTGCAAGTACCTAATATAGATTTTAAACTTAAGGAGGATTTTATTATGATTAAGGGAATTATATTTGATTTAGATGGAGTTTTGGTTTCAACAGATGAATTGCATTATGAGGCTTGGAAGCAATTGGCTGAGGAGCTTGGGATTACGAGTTTTACGAAAGAGGATAATGAGAAGCAGCGTGGGGTAAGCCGTATGGAGTCGCTGGAGATTGTTTTGAATAAGGGTGATAAGGTATATTCAGAAGAAGAAAAAGAAGCGTTAGCTGAGCGTAAGAACGATTGCTATAAAGAGTTACTAGAGACATTAGATGATAGTGCAGTGTTATCTGGTGTTAAGGAGGCGATTTCTTATCTGAAGGAGAAAGGGTTGTTAATCGGTGTTGGCTCGGTAAGCAAGAATACACCTGTGATTCTTCAGAAAACGGGCTTAGAAAGCTATATTGATAAGGTGAGTTGTGGACTAGATATTACAAATTCGAAACCTGATCCAGAAGTTTTCTTAGTCGCAGCGAAAAAGCTGGAACTTGAGCCAGAGGAGTGCTTGGTAGTGGAAGATTCCGAAGCAGGAATTGTAGCTGCGAAAGCGGCTGGTATGAAGTCATTGGGGGTTGGGCCTTACTATAAGAGTCTGGGTGCAACGTATGAAGCGACAGGGTTAGATGCTGATATTGATTGGGAAAGTATTTTAGAAGGATAGATAACTTGGGAAATAGTAACTTGAGAAATGAAAACTATTAAGATGGTGGGGGCGCATACATGCAAAATAAAAAGAATAAGGTGGAGAATATAGTTATTATGTTATTAAGTATTGCAATTCTTATTAGTGTTGGTTTGATTGTTTATAGTAAGACAAGTGCTAATGAGAAGAATACGGTTGCTTCGAAACTTGTATTATATGAAGGCCCGAAATCATTACAAGATGCGACGGAAGAGGATTTGGTTTCGGGGTCAGAAGAAAGTCGTGATTTTACGTTAAAGCATTGTGTGGATACAAGGATTACTGTAGATGGTGAAGAGTGCTATGTCTATGATACAAATGTAAATCATACAAGGCAGTGGGTAAGTAATTATCTACCTCCAATTTCTCGAACACCTATTACCTATTTTGATTTTGAAGGCAGAGCAGATATTGTTATTACTGTACCAGAGAAAGATATTGAAAGTGTGCAAATCAGTCCGTTAAGTTATGGAATCAAGCCAAAAGTAAACAAGAAGGAGCATACCGTTTCTTTCTCAATTACAACACCAGATACCTACACAATTCAATTTAATAATTCTCCAGATCGAGCGGTACATATCTTTGCAAATCCAATGGAACAAGATATACCAGACTTTAATGATGAGAATGTCGTGTATGTAGGGCCTGGGGAATGGGATATTGAATCGATTGCATTAGAGAGTGGTCAAACACTCTATCTTGCTGGTGGAGCTGTCGTTCATGGAACAATTAATGGAAACTTCGTAAATAATGTAACTGTTTGTGGTAGAGGAATTATAGATGGTTCAAAATACGAAGGTTGGAAGGGCGGAACAGCCTATATTCCTTTGAAATTTGATTATTGTAAAAACATTGTATTAAAAGATGTTATCGTATTGAATTCAAATGCATGGGTTTGTCAGGCATATAATTCTGAAAATGGTGTTATTGAAGGCATAAAGATTATCTCGCCTAGACCGAATGGAGATGGAATTACATTACAATCTTGCAAGAATTTTGAAGTAAAAAATTGTTTTGTTCGAAGCTGGGATGATTCGCTTGTAGTTAAAAATTATAGTGAAAATTCTGAGAATATTACATTTTCAAATATGCAGTTATGGACAGATTTTGCGCAATCAATGGAAGTTGGTTATGAAACAAATAAAGGCAACCGAGAGAATGCTTCAATAACAGATGTCACATTCGAAAACATCTGTGTACTCAATAATTTTCACAAGCCAGTCGTTTCTGTGCATAATGCAGATGATGCTATCGTATCGAATATTGCATTCCGTAACATCATAGTAGAAAACGCGCAGATGGGTAGTGGAGATGGTAGTGAGATGCCATATTTGATTGATTTGCATATTGCGCAAAGCTCTAATTGGTCTGCAACAAGAGAGAGAGGACATATTAAGGATATCGTAATTGAGAATGTTAATGTGCTTTCTGGAAAGAATGCGCCATCTCGAATAAAAGGTTTTGATGATACCCATACAATTGATGGTGTTACGATTAAGAATCTTGTAGTATTAGGCAAGCAAATCAAAGATTTTTCCGAAGGGCAATTTGAGATTGATGCTAATTCTACGAAGAATTTGGTGATTGAGTAAGGTGATTTCATGAGTCAAAAGGTTTATTTCATCTTAGGAATGAATACTTGAAAAGAGTTATTCATTTGAAATTGATTGATGTACTTGTGTATGGTGGGTTTTGAATGCAAAACTTTGATTGTTTTTATAGCTTCTTCACTGATGTTCTATAACACAAAACACGCTACTCACCTAAGAACTTCTAAGTGTGTACGAATAAGTTATCTAAGCGGTTCAGAATCGCCTTCGATTCGGCATCCTGCCTCAGCTCAGGCTGGCTCGGCGTCCATGCCTCGCCTTCTTAGATTGTTAATGTACACACTAAGAAGGTCTATAGGTGTTTCGCTATCGTTTTTTAGTTATAGAACATTAGTGAAGAAGCAGATATACGTAATGAAGTTTTGCATAGATATGTTATTGATACACAAGTACAGGTAAGATGTTGAATGAATAACTCTTCTCAAGTATTCATCTTTATCTTTGCTGATAACCTTTTGACTTTTGAAGTTTTACTTAATAACTCGAATTTTACTCAATTGTTAGAAATGGAAAGGGGGATATATAATATGACCAAGAAAAGAATTGTAATTATAATATTAAGCGTAGTGTTAGTAGGTACAATTGGATATGGGATAACTCAAGGGAAGGGCAGTAAGAAGCTACATGCAGAGATTACGAAAATAGAAGCACCCGAACAGACAGAAAGTGAAGAGAATCCTGCTTTTATAAAAGAAGAATATGCTTCAGTGCTACCAGAAGGAACAAATATTGCCCCTGAAGGTAAGGTTGATGCAAATGGATTCAATCAGACATTTACTCCTCGTAAGGCTGTTGATGGAATGACAGATGGAGCTTCTTACTGGGAAGGTAGCGCAGATAGCTATCCGAATGAATTGTTAGTGAAATTTAAAGAAGAGAGAAATATACATGCAATTCGTGTTGCTTTAAATCCTGCGAGTGTTTGGGGGAAACGTACACAATCGTTTTATGTGACAGTATCCTACGATGGAGAGTCCTATGAAACATTAGTTGAAGAAAAGGCGTATGATTTTGACCCAGACAGAGGAAATGAAGTAATTATTGAATTTGATGATATTGACGTAAGAGCTGTTGCTTTGAATTTTACTGCAAATACGGGAGCGACAGGAGGGCAAGTAGCTGAGTTTGAGATTTATAGTAGATAAGTAATAGGGGAATAAATAAGTAACACAGACAGAAAAACCGCCAATATCAATTGATATATGGCGGTTTAAATAGTTAGGTTATCTTTTAATAATTGATGTTTGAAGAAGAAGTAATCCTTCAACCAGCCCGACACAAAAACTAAAAGCATGAATAATAATCGTAGAATAGTTACCCATGAAGTTTCCGATAAAGAAATAGCAAATAAGATATATAATCATAAAATTATACCATTTTACTTGAAATAGGTTGGGATATCTTAACCATAGAATTAGTAAAATAGCCATTAAGGAATAAAGGAAAACCGAGGAACCATTTCCATTAATACAATCCGACATATATCCATAAAACAAACAACTTGAAAAAATATCGGAAGAAAGATAGATAATAAGTGTCCATTTCCAACCCAATTTTTTCTCCAGTAGGCTACCAATATAAAGTAGTGCGATTACATTAGCAATTAAATGTAATGGACTGGAATGTAACAAAGAAGCAGTAAGTACACGGTAAAAGTCACCATTCAATTTGTGAAAGCCACTTCCTGATAAAGCATTAAAAATTGTGTTATTCCCTATTATTATATTTGCGATATATATTGTTATAAATAAGACGGCAAATATAATAGAAACAATATTTTTACTAAAAATTTTCTTAATTATAGTATCTATAGGATATCAACTCCAACTCTATTGTGATAGTTCATTTCAATAAACAAAACGAATCTATATACTAAGTCCTTTTCCATCTTCACAGCCAAGCATAATGTTTAAACATTGAATCGCTGCGCCTGATGCACCTTTTCCAAGGTTATCAAATTGAGAAGAAAGAAGGATTCTGTCTTCGTTACCGCTTACATAGATGTTTAATCCATCAAAACCAGTTAAATGATTACCACTTAGGAAACCATTTGTCTCACTCTCAGCGCCTAAAGGCATAACATGAACAAGTGGCTGGTTTGCATAGTATTTAGTTAAATATGCATGGATAGTTTCCGGTGTTTGTTTTCCTTTTAGAAGTTCTGCGTAAAGAGGTACTGTTACAAGCATACCGCTATAATAATCAGCTACGATTGGGGAGAAGAGAGGTTCTCTGTCTAATCCAACAATCTTTTTCATTTCTTTAAGGTGCTTATGTTGTTGTGTTAATGCATATTCTCTTGGTGCAGAATAGTCAGCATGGCGATTGGTATCTTCGTATTCCGCAATCATACCTTTTCCACCACCGCTGTAACCAGTAAGAGAAAAACTACTGATTGGATAGTCAGAAGGTAAGATATCTCCAGTGGCTAGAGGATAAACAAGAGAGATAAATCCTGTAGCATGACAGCCTGGAACTGCTACAAAACGTCCTTCTTTGATTGCGTTGCGATGATTGGTTGATAATTCAGGGAATCCATAAGCCCAATCTGCTTCTGTACGATGAGCAGTAGAAGCATCAATAATACGAACGTGATCGTTTTCAACTAATTGTACAGCTTCTCTTGCAGCAGCATCTGGTAAACATAAAAATGTAATATCTGATTCATTGATTTTCTTCTTACGTTCTGCTAAGTCTTTTCTAAGTTCAGGGTCAATTGTGATAAGTTCAATGTCATCACGATTCATAAAACGTTCATTGATACGTAATCCAGTTGTTCCTTCACTACCATCGATAAAAATCTTTGTTTTCATTAAATATAACCTCCTAGGTGAATAATTATATAATTAATATTCATAAAAATGCATAATCACAGTATAAATATACATTATTATAACCCGATAAGATTAAAAATACAATATCTAATTAACTGTAATCATGAAATTATGAAGGGTTCGGAATATTAATGCAAAAATAAATAGAAAGAATTCACAGAATGTTCGCAGTTTTAACAAACTTTCAACGGCTTCTTTTGCTATAATGTACATAAAAATAATAGAACTGGAAAATAAAGAAACTGTTCAGAAAAGATTATCGAAAGGTATTTTAGGTGGAAAAAACGAAGAAGAGAGGAGATTAGGAAGCATGATAAGGATAATTCGAGTGAAAGACAAATCTCATAAGCAAATGTCTGTCCTAGCAATGATTGTGATGGATGTTGCGTTGTATCTTATCTGTATGGGAGCGTTTCTATTATATTTTTATATATTGCCACATCATTATAATAATTCGGGAAAGGTAGTCGCATCAACAGATTCGAATATAGAGCAATTTGCATTATCAGATGAAAGTGCAGAAGAAGCAGAAGATACATCAAGTGCAGAAGATTCTTCAGCGTCTAAAAGCTTTAGCTCTAATGATACATCAGGTAGGAAGAAAGGAGAATCAAGTAATAGTAAATCAGGGCGAATTCCAAATGGAGTTAGCAATGAAAACACAAGTGAGCAACAGGCTGATACAAATGCAGGTTTAAATATAGAAGAGAGTGAAAAAAACAGTGAAGTAGTACAAAGCTATACGGATGATAAGGTGAATCTGACGGTAAGTAAAGTTTCTATAGGAACGGGTTCTGATAAGATTACATATTATGTAGCAGATGTAAAGGTTAGTAACATCACTTATCTTCGTACAGGATTTGCTTCTGGAGAATACGGTAAGAATATAAGAGCATCAGTTCAAGATATGGCGAATGATTATAATGCAATCTTGGCAATGTCAGGTGATTATTATGGAAACAGCGATACGAGCTTTGTTATTCGCAATGGAGTATTGTATCGAGATGATATTGTAGGAACGGATATCTGCGTGCTATTCACGGATGGAACAATGAAAACATATTCACCAGAGGAGTTTGATGCAGATGAAGTTATCGCAGCAGGAGCATGGCAGGCATGGAATTTTGGACCTTCTCTATTAGGTGAGAGCGGAGAGGTAGCATCAACATTCAATACAACTTCCTATCTGAATAGTGAGAATCCAAGAGCAGCTATTGGATACATAGAACCCGGACATTATGTATTTGTAACGGTTGATGGGCGTGATGAAGGATACAGCAGAGGTGTTACGTTAAGTGAATTGGCAGGAATTATGTCTTCACTAGATTGTAAGGTCGCTTATAATTTAGATGGCGGTAAATCTTCCGCAATGGTATACGATGGTGAGTATGTGAATCAACCAGCAGATGGAGGAAGAACAATAAGTGATATCATATATATTGGAGTAAATGAATAGGGCGAAATATGGAAAGTTTTCGACTGGAGAAGAATAGGAAGGCAGGCATAGAATGATAAGAAAGATACTACCTCATATTGTAATTGTGTTAGCGGCAATGTTTATAACATTTTGGATATTAGATCAATTGAATCCGAATATGAATTTTATCAATAATTCGATATCGAATGCATTATTATTAGTATTTTGCATTACATCATTTATAAATGCGATTCTTTCCGTTGTTTGGTATCGAAAAAATAAGAAGTGTGAATAATATTAATATAGAAACGTGGATTGACTAAATTGTAAAAATATTGTATTATAATAATAATTACTATTGTTATTAATGGCTTATAGAGAAGGGGGACAATATATGAATAAGAATGTATTTCGTAATTTGTCATATGGTGTATATATTATCTCAACATGGGATAATGGCAGACCGACAGGGTGTGTTGCCAATAGTGCAATGCAGATTACCTCAGAACCAGCAACAATTGCAATAAGTATTAATCATGATAATTACACAAACCAATGTATCAAAGAAAATGGTAGATTTGCAATTTCGATTTTATCGGAACAAACAAATCCACAGATAATAGGAACATTTGGTTATCAATCAGGTAAAGATGTAGATAAGTTTGCAAACGTAGATTATGAAGTGAAAGGTATGTTACCAGTAATCAAAGAATCATGTGGATATATTGCATGTGAAGTAATGAATACAATGGAGACAGAGACGCATACAATTTTCCTTGGCAAAGTATTAGACGGTGATGTTATAGGAGTTGATGATCCTATGACATATGCATATTATCACAAAGTAGTTAAGGGTAAGAGTCCAAAGAATGCACCGACTTATATAGCGGAGTAATCAAGTATAGGTAGTAGTAGGAAACCAGTAAAGAGAATGGTATAGTATCTTTACTGGTTTTTTGTTTTAAGTAAAAATTACATATGCACGATATAAAGTACGCATCATAATATAGAAAGAGAGATTATGAAAGAGGGACGTTTTTGCATGGCAGAGAAACATTATTTTGCGTGTGCCAACTCAGCAAAAGGATTTCAGAATATGTTTGACTTGAATCTACAAGGGTTAAAGAAAATATTTATCTTAAAAGGAGGCCCAGGCACTGGTAAATCCACTTTGATGAAGAAAGTTGGGAAAATATATGCAGACAAAGACTATGATGTAGAGTATATTCATTGCTCATCCGACCCAGATTCGTTAGATGGAGTAATTGTGCGTGAATTAAGTGTGGGAATTGTTGATGGTACAGCACCACATGTAATTGAACCAAAGACGGCAGGTGCAATTGAAGAATATGTGAATCTAGGAACTGCTTGGGATATTGAATTGTTAGAGAATAAAACGGACGAGATTCAAGCGGTACAAAAACAGATTAGTGAGTGCTATCCAAAGGCGTATGAAACATTTGCAGCAGCGTTAAAGATTCATGATGAATGGGAGCACATCTATATCGAAAATATGGATTTTGAGAAAGCAGATAAATTAACAGAACGTGTATGCGATACGTTATTGGGAGACTGTGAAAAGCAGGACGGAGGTGTAACAAGACATCGTTTCTTTGGTGGATCAACACCAAATGGTGCTATGGATTATGTTGTGAACATTACAGAAAATTGTAAGAAACGCTATTTTATAAAAGGCAGACCAGGTTCAGGAAAATCTACTATGTTGAAGAAAATATTGAGAAAAGCAGAGGACTTGGGACTAGAAGTAGAAGTTTATCACTGTGGTTTTGATCCAAATAGCTTAGACATGATCCTTATTCCTAAACTGGAATGGTGCATCTTTGATTCAACAGCACCGCACGAATACGAACCAAGTCGCGAGGGTGATTCCGTAATTGATATGTATGCCGAATTAATTAAGCCAAATACAGATGAACAATACGAACAGAAACTAAATGCGATTAAAAAGCGTTACAAAGAAACCGTTGCAACAGGAACATCCTATCTGAAAAAGGCAAAGGAGTTGCATGATGTACTGGAGCAATATTATATAGCTGCAACAGATTATAGCATAATTGAGAAAACGACAAGCGATGTGGTAGAGCGTATTGCGGAGAGGGAAAAGAGGGGAAGGTAGAGAAGGAAGAAAAGGAAATAAGGTTTGGGGACTGACTTGTGTATTTTTAAATGAATACAGGAGTCAGTCCTTTTGTAGTTCTTGAGAAACGTGTATTCTATAAAGCGTAAAAGTATTTAGTTATGGCTACAAATTCAGTGTGTTTGTTAGATATCATTGTTAGTGAAAAGTACAATTAGAGCCACCAATCCAGTTTCTCGTGTTCCGCTGTTAAGTTTAAATGGCTGATGTACGATATAATATATATTTAGTGTCCGAGATAACAAGATGGATTTATAAAACAAAATAAAAAAGTAAAGTGTTTGACTAGATATAGTCGAACAACAAACACCGTAGTCATGGGGGGCAGCCCTAACCATGAGTTTTGAAAAGGAGGTAAGCATTATGGTACGGATAGCTGTTTGCGATGATGAAAACAATATATGCTCTCAGATTGAACAATATATTCTAATGTTATGCAAAAAATTGTGTGTTCAATTTGAGGTTGAAGTGTATTACACAGGAGAGGGTTTATGCGAAAAGCTTGCTGATGGGATATGCTATGATTTGATTTTTTTGGATATTGAGCTTACAAATATGAACGGATTAGAAGTTGGGAATAATATACGTGATGTGTATGATGACGAAATCACTCAAATTGTTTACATATCAGGCAAATCGGAATATGCATTAGAATTATTTGATATTAATCCTCTTAATTTCTTAGTAAAACCACTAAGTTGTGAAAAAATCGAAAAGGTTATAAACAAGTATTTGAAAATAAATCACCTTCAGACCGGCATTTTTTCATATAAATATGGACATGATACATTTCAAATAATGATAAAGGATATTATCTACTTAAAGAGCAAAGGGAAGAAAATAATGATAAAATTAAAAAATAGAGAAGAGGATTTTTATGGAAGTTTAGAGGAAGTTTTTCACACACAGCTTAAAATGTATGGATTTTTGTTTATTCATAAATCTTTTGTTGTAAATTATAGCTATGTTTCTATTTTTGAATATGAAAGAGTAATTCTGTCAGATAATACTGTTTTGTCTATTGGACAATCGAAAAGGAAGGAAATAAGAAAAATACAAAACGAACTGGAAAAAAGGAGATCATAAAATGGAGGTTTTTAGAATCATTTATGTGACGGCAAGTATTTTTATGGTTTTTACGGTAGATAGATTTATGAAAGTTTTTTTTGAAAAAAGGAAAACTCCATTTTTTGTATATCTTTTATCCTTCATGTTATATCTGATTATAGTTAATGTTGCGTTTTTCTCCTCATATCTGCCAATAATAAATTTGTTGACTAATATTTCTATGATTTTTTTGATAACACTGAATTATGAATCGACAATGAAAAGAAAAATTTCTGCCGTTTGTTTCATATATTTATTTATGTTTATTACTGATATATTGATATCCAGCTTAGTAGGTAATTTTAATATTTCGCCGTTAACACAGGTTAAAGGTGATTTTACATTTGGATTGATTATTATGAACTTTTTGTTATTTTTCGAGGCTATTTTGGCGCAGAACTTTAAAAATATCCGAAAGAATAATCCTGTTTCAAACATATTCTGGATTTCGTCATTTACTATTCCTGCATCTTCAATTTTTATTGCAGTAACGATTCTTAATTCAATGAATACGAGCCAGATAATAAAAGTTATTTCTATAGTAGTAATCTTCCTCATTAATATACTGACATTCTATCTGCACGATTCGCTGTCGGCAGCATACGCTGATAAATTAAACGCAACGATTTATGAGCAGGAAAAGGAATACTATTATAATCAATGCGAATTAATGAGGGAGTCAATGGAGGATTTGAAATCTTTCAGACACGATGTAAAAAGTCATTTATCAACTGTAAGCGACTACATAAAATATAATCAATCAGGAGAGGCGGAGAAATATTTATTTACACTGATAGGCGAGGTAGGAGATTATCCGATTTACAGTGATACAGGAAATACTGCTTTCGACAGCATTATCAACTACAAGCTCCGTAATGCAAAAGAAAAAAATATAAACCTTCAAATTAATATAGCAGTGCCACCGAAATTAAACATTGATGTATCAGATGTTGTTGCAATCGTAGGAAATTTACTGGATAATTCCGTTAACGCAGCCCTTAAAACGGAGGAAAAGAAGATATTTCTAAACATATATTTTAGCAAGGGGAGGATAATTATAAATATAGAGAACACATTTAACGGCGAGGTTAAGTATGAAAATGGAGAGATAGTTTCATCAAGTGAAGCTAAGGAACATGGTTATGGTCTTAAAAACATAAGAAGGTCCATTGAAAAATATAAAGGATATATGGAAATAAATCATACCGATTCTTTGTTTTTTACAAACGTTCTTTTATATGTGCAATCTTCCTGAAACAAAAAATACAGCGTATAAAACCGCATGACTAAATGTAATAGTCATGCGGTTTTGAGTAAAATCTTGTTTCGTTCCAAGGAAACGTATAGTTCATTCCAAGTTCCCGCACAAGGTCCAAATTTATGTTACAATTTTGAAGAGCATTAAAAATGCTGATTCTTATTTTTTATTATCAAGAAATAGGACAAAATCTTAGTTTGTGGCAAAGAACACAAGGAAAGGAGAAACGGCTTTGGAAAATGCAATTGAGCTATATCTACTCTACTACTGATTCGAACGTATGTTTTAGATGATTAAAGACATTCGCTAGATATTATTAGAATAATTGAGGTGTAAATACATGAGCATGAAGATCAACAATACAATATACAATCAAACCTATCAGCCAGTGGCACAACAAAGTAACGCTGAGAATAGTACATTTTCTCTTCCGACTCAGTCAAGCGAAGAGGTAAAACATATTTCCATATCAGATGTGTTTGAAGCCAATTGCGAGGGGAAAGGCATAGATATAAATAGTGATGAAGCCCAAAAGGCTTGGCTTTCAAATGCGATACAGTTGCCGGAGGGGATTGGATTAACAGGCAAGCGGATGATGGAGTTTCTCGAATCCCAAGCTGCACCAATTATTTATAATTTTGAAGAATTGTATAATAAATTCGGCATTAATGTCCAGTGGGAATACGAAAATGGATATCCGGTGAGGGGCATAGTAGAAAGTAGCGCGGAGAATCATCGCGCCTTTATCCGAATGAAAGCCTATATGGACAATATTGCTATTCAGCAAATAGATGCTGGTAACAAGTTTGTTACACATCCGAACTCTGTTTTGTATGAGGGTTTGAACTTATAGCTGACAGAAATACCAGAGAAAATAACAATGCAAATGAATGCCATCCATGTGTTAGCACATAGGATGGCATTTCTGTTACAATCCATTAAACGTTTCTTCAAAACCTCCTATGGAATTTTCATCTCATATGATGATATGGAAAAGAAAATCGATTAGGATAAAAAATACTTGTAAAACAAGGTGATAGATTATATTATTTTCATAACAGTGGGAATAAGCCAAAGAGGAGAGTATATGAAGAAAAAAACATGGATTACTACAATTATAATCATCTTTATAGTGGGAGCAGTCATCATAGGTCATAGATGGATGAAGGATTTATCATATGCTCCTGTGCTTCATGCTGTGAGTATGGAACAGGCACGAGAATATGCAGATAGCGATGATAACTATTATATTATTGCTTGTGGTTACACTACTGGCTACGGTTATTACATTTCCTATGGAGAGCATGAAAATACATGGATTCAATTGAAAGGTGACACGCCGGAGCAAGTACTTAAACAAGAGACTTTTATGTTCGAAACCGACAATCAATTTCTTGTCAAAGGGACTTTATCAGAAGAGCTTGACGATCCTATGTTTGAAATGAGCTTACATGTAGATACGTGGGAGATTATTGAGCCAATTAAACGTAATTATGATGATACATATGGTCGAATAGGAAAAACTAGAACGTTCACGCCAAAGGGTTATATAGACGAATTTGATATAGAGAATGGGGATTGTTTTGTGTCTCCATAACATATACAATATATTTGATAGAACGACTATAAGAAACCAAAAGACAGTTTTGTGAATAAGTACTGGGAGAAAAATATGTTTAAAAAGTTGAAGCCAGCACAGATATTTCTGTTTGCAATTATTCTCACAGCAATCTTTACAGCGTTTACATTTTCAAAATACAATAAATCAGGAGAACATCTTGATAAGTATGAGACGCAGGAGTTTGGAGAGCCGCAAATATATGTAGATGGGGTAGCGTACGAGGGCGAAATTGCTTTGCCAATGCAAATTGATTGTGAAATGAATGGAGTAGTGACGTTAAAGAATACGATACCAGTAAGTGACTTAGAGTATTATAGTTTGTGCTTTCGAAGTAGACAGCAATTTGTTAAAGTATATGTTGATGGAGAAGAGATATACAGCTATGGTTATAAAGAGGAGCGATTGACAAAAGCACCGACTAGTGCATGGCAGTCAGTACAACTGAAAAAATCATATGAAGGAAAAGAGATAATAATACAGTTGAGCTCACCATATGCAAAATATTCAGGTGCAATAAGTGAGATTATATACTGTAATCGATGTGATTACCAATCGTATCTTATAAAAAGGTATATGCCAGGTTTTGTTGTGTCATGTGTAATAATATCGTTAGGCGGATTTATATTAATGGTATTTTTATTAACAGTGGCATTGAGAAAAGTTTTTTGGGCGTTATTTTACATTGGTATATGTACGATATTAATGGGAAGCTGGTCGTTAGGAGAGAGTAGAATAGTTCAATTTATGTATGGGAATTTAGATATTATTCTTATGACCACATTATTGTCACTCACATTAGCATTATACCCATATATACTTTTTATGCGGGAACTGATTGAAGATGCACATAAGAAATATTTAGATGTAATAGTAGCAATAAATGCAATGAATTTTATTCGGTGTATAACGTTAGCATTATTACAAAGAAGAGACCTTATTGAGACAATTGATAGTGTGCTGATTCTAAGTGTGGTGTGTATCATCATAGTGCATGTTATACTGATACATGAATTTTTCCGAAGTAAGGAGAAAAAGAATAAATTATATACAGCAGCGTATTTAGCTATGACAGGGATGCTATTGATGTTTGCATTTTTAGAAGTGATTGCGTATTATTTAAATGCATTTAGAGAGTATGGTTTGTTTTTGAGAATAGGAATCTTGCTTTATATGGCAGTATTGACATTGACAGTGGTTACTAGATATTTGGATTTAATTACGGAAGCAAATGATTTGCGTGAAAAGCTGTTACAAAGTCAGGTTACCTTGATGCTTAGTCAGATACAACCGCATTTTCTATATAATACATTAACAGCAATACGAACATTAATAAAGAGAAAGCCAGATGAAGCATATAAATTAGTTGGGCATTTTTCAAGGTATCTTAGGACAAACTTGAATTCTATAAATGGAAAAGAGCTGATACCTTTTGCAGAAGAATTGAATCATATTCGAACATATGTTAATATTGAATTGGTGAGATTTAATAATCAGTTTGAGGTCTCATATGATATTGATATAGAAGATTTTTTAGTGCCTCCACTTAGCATTCAGCCGATTGTTGAGAATGCGATTAAGCATGGAATCTGCAAGATGATTGAAGGTGGTGTTGTTACAATTCGTACTCGCCAGATAGGGGAATCCATAATAATAGAGGTAATAGATAACGGTGTAGGATTTGATGTTACACAATATGAGACTGACGGTGAGGAGAACGGGGATAGTAACTATACTTCTGTCGGAATCAAAAATATAAAGATGCGATTAACGAACATCTGTAAGGCGTCATTTAAAATAAGAAGCCGTGAGGGATTTGGAACAATGGTAACGGTAGTTTTACCAAAGAAAGCATTGCCATTGTCGTAAAAGAGGAAACTAGGAGGGATAGAATTGAAAACAATTCTTGTTGATGATGAAATACTTGCAATGGAACAATTTGAGATTGAATGCGAGGATATGGAGGAAGTAGAAGTTATAGGTAAGTTTAACCTTCCAAGTAAGGCAATTCAATTTGTGCAAGAAAATCATGTAGATATCGCAGTATTAGATATTGAGATGCCAGAGATGAATGGTATTGAATTGGGGAAAAAATTAAGAAGTATTCGACCAGATATTATAATTATCTATGTAACCGGATATGAAAATTATGCATTGGAAGCATTTAAAGTATATGCACTGGCGTATATATTAAAGCCGTTTGATGCAGAAGAGATTATGCATGCTATTAATACGGCTAAATTATTAGTAAAAGGTAATAAGAAGGCGGTTTATGCGAAGACATTCGGAAGATTTGATCTATTTGTTCAAGATAAGCTAGTTTCCTTTACGAATGCCAAGGCTAAGGAATTACTTGCATTATGTATTGATCGCCAAGGGGGAATGGTGACAATGGAAGAGGCAATAGATAAGCTTTGGGAGGATAGAGAGTATGATGAACGAGTAAAGAATCTTTATCGCAAGGCAGTAGTGCAATTGACAGCTACGCTCAAGCAAGCAGGGGCGGAAGAAGTATTCATAAGTCAACGGGGTGTTTGTCATATCAATAAAGAGAATGTCGATTGCGATTACTATGATTTATTAGAGGGGAATACAGAGGCAATAGATAACTTTCATAGTGAATATATGTTTGAATATAGCTGGGCAGAGAAGACATTATTAGACATAGAGGACTTTTTAGAAAAAAAAATAAAAAAAGTTTGATTTTTAAGATGAAAAGTCACGCTTCAGTCACACTAGAACGGTTATAATAAAATCATAAAATAACAAATAAAAAATTTGTTATTGTAATTTCATTAAAGTTTATTCCCCGTTTACTTTAGTGAAATTATTCCCTCCCCCCCTCGGAACAGTGTTTCATAATATCTGAAAAGGCATCTTTGCAGAACAAAGATGCCTTTTTGGCATCCTAATATATAGAATAAAAAGTACACACTCAAAATATAATTGATATGTCTATATTTTGAGTGTGTTTTTGCTTGTTCTTTCAATGATATGTTCAAATGCACATACTCATAATTGTCCATAAATGGATAAAAGATGCAAAGTGCACAAAAAACGAATGAAATATTAAGAAAAAATAAAAGAAATAGCTAGTGTATTTACATCGGTTGGAATAACTGATATAATATATCTATTAAACCTGTTTGATAAAAGTTTAACGAATTAGACGAATTACACAAAGAAAGGACTAGTTGTTGTTAGCTTGAAACGGTAAAATGAAGTTAGGAATATTAGGAGGTGCAGGTAGATGGCAATAGATAGTTTGTCAAAGGAGAAGTTTGAAGAATTGGGGACATACATAGATTCCCTTCCATCTAAAGAGGGTGAATTGATTCGTGTTCTTCATCGTGCACAAGGAATTTTTGGTTATCTTCCGAAAGAGGTACAATTCTTTGTAGCGAGAAAATTAGATGTTCCAACATCTAAAGTTTATGGGGTAGTAACATTCTATTCATATTTCTCAATGATTCCCAAAGGTGAACATAATATATCAGTCTGTCTTGGTACAGCTTGCTATGTAAGAGGTGCAGAGCCCGTGTTAGATGAGTTCAAAAAACAGTTAGGAATATCTTGTAATGAAACAACTTCAGACGGTAAATTTTCGTTAAATGCACTTCGTTGCGTTGGAGCATGTGGTTTAGCACCAGTTGTTATGGTTGGTGATAAAGTTTATGGTAAAGTAACGAAAGATATGGTGAAAGATATATTAGCTGAATATTAATATTGAGATAGTTGGGTTACGTTATCAGACTAATCAATAGCAACAATTTGTATAGAAAATTGTTGGCAAAATATTCAGCAATTTTTATGTACAAAAGTACGGAAAAGGTATGACAATCAAGAGGAGGTTTAAGATGGCAAAGATTAATTCTATGGAAGAACTTTGTGAAGTTAAGGCCAAAGCTTTAGAAGAGCAGAAGAATCAGAAAATAACACTTTTAGTTTGTGGGGGAACTGGTTGTAAATCTTCTAATTCTAGTTTAATTGTTAAAAATCTTGAGGAAGAAATAGCAAAGGAAAATCTTACAGATCGTGTTAGTGTTCTTATGACAGGCTGCTTTGGATTTTGCGAGAAGGGTCCAATCGTGAAGATTCTTCCTGATAATACATTCTATATTGAAGTAAAACCAGAAGATGCAAAAGAAATTGTTCAAAAGCATATTGTAAATGGAGAGAAAGTAGAAGGACTTTTATATAAAGATCAAACAACCGGTGAATCAATTCCTGATTCAAAGCATATGGATTTTTATAAAAAGCAGATGCGTATTGCATTAAGAAACTGTGGTTATATTGACCCAGCGGTAATAGAGCAATACATAAGAGAAGACGGATATCAAGCACTTGCAAGATGTATCACTACAATGGAACCTAAAGACGTAATACAAATTATGAAAGATTCAGGGTTACGTGGTAGAGGTGGAGCAGGATTCCCTACAGGACTAAAGTGGGAAATCGCTAGTCGATATGATGCAGATGTAAAATATGTTGTATGTAATGCAGATGAGGGAGATCCAGGAGCATTTATGGATCGTTCCATACTTGAAGGTGATCCACATAGTATTGTGGAAGCAATGGCGATTTGTGGATACGCGATTAATGCGAGTAAGGGACGTGTGTATATTCGAGCAGAATATCCACTTGCAATTACAAGACTTGAGAATGCGATTGAATCAGCAAGAGAAAGAGGATTGCTAGGAGAAAACATTCTAGGAACAGGTTTTGATTTTGATATCGAAATTACATTTGGGGCAGGAGCATTTGTATGTGGTGAAGAAACTGCACTTTTACACTCAATGGAAGGAAGTCGTGGAGAACCAACAACAAAACCACCATTCCCAGCAGAAAGTGGATTCTTTGGAAAACCAACGAATGTAAATAATGTTGAAACTTATGCTAACGTTGCTCAGATTATATTAAAGGGAGCAGACTGGTATCGTACAATAGGTACAGAGAAATCAGCAGGTACAAAAGTATTTGCGTTAGCTGGAAAGATAAATAATGTAGGGCTAATTGAAGTTCCTATGGGTACTACACTTCGTGAAGTTATCTTTGATATCGGTGGAGGTATTAAGGACGGAAAGAAGTTTAAAGCGGTACAAACAGGTGGACCTTCTGGTGGTTGCTTAACAGAGAAAGATTTGGATACGCCGATCGATTTTGATAACTTAATTGCCAAAGGCTCTATGATGGGCTCAGGTGGTATGATTGTTATGGATGAAGATAGTTGTATGCCAGCAGTAGCTAAATTCTACTTGGAATTTACGAAGGAAGAATCTTGTGGAAAATGTACACCATGTCGTATTGGTACTACAAGATTACTCGAATTACTCACATTAATCTGTGAAGGAAAAGGTGAGATGAAACATCTTGAAGAACTTAAAGACCTTAGTCAGGTTATTAAGGATACGGCATTATGTGGTTTAGGACAGACAGCTCCGAACCCTGTATTATCTACACTAGATGCGTTCTATGATGAATATGTAGCTCACGTAGTTGATAAGAAATGTCCAGCAGGGGCATGCCGTAAGCTATTATCTTATAAGATTGATGCGAATAAATGTAAAGGCTGTACACTATGTGCTAGAACTTGTCCAAACAATGCAATTGAAGGTAAGGTTAAGGAAGCGCATGTTATTCGTGATGAACAATGTATCAAGTGTGGAGCTTGTATGGAAAAATGTAAATTTGGCGCAATAACAAGAGGCTGATAAGGGAAAGGAGTGATTCTTTTGGCAGAAATGATAAATGTAGTTATAGATGGTAAGCCAGTAAGCGTTAATGCTGGCAGTATGATATTAGACGCAGCGAGAAGTATCGGTATTGATGTACCAACACTTTGTTATATGAGGCTACACAATACAGAATATAAATGTCAACCAGCTTCCTGCCGTGTGTGTGTGGTAGAAGTAGAGGGAAGAAGAAACCTATGCCCTGCATGTGCAACACCAGTTATGGAAGGTATGGTTATTAAAACAAATAGTATGCGTGTGTTACAATCACGTAAGATGATTGTAGAATTAATGATATCGGATCATCCGAATGATTGTTTAACTTGTACAAAGTCTGGTAAGTGTGAACTTCAAGATTTAGCAAGAAAAACAGGTGTTGTAGATATTCCGTTGTCAGGTAAGGAACAATCTGAATATCCAGTGATGGAGAATAAGGCAATTGTACGTGATATGTCCAAATGTATCATGTGCCGTAGATGTGAAGAGATGTGTTCTAACATTCAATCTGTTCATGCGTTATCTGGAGTAAGTAGAGGATTTGAAGCAGTTGTAGGTACAGCATTTGATGAATCGTTAGATAATACAATGTGTGTTGGCTGTGGTCAATGTGTGGCAGTCTGTCCAGTTGGAGCACTTATGGAAAAAGACGACACAGACAAAGTAATAAAAGCACTTGCTAATCCAGATGTTACTGTAGTATTCCAAACAGCACCAGCTACAAGAGTAGCAATTGGAGAAGAGTTTGGAATGAAAGCAGGAACAAATGCAACAGGAAAGATGGTTACAGCACTTAAAAATCTTGGAGCAGATTATGTATTTGATACAGATTTCACAGCAGATTTGACAATTATGGAAGAAGGAACAGAGCTAATCGGTAGATTAACAAAATTCCTTAATGGAGAGAAAGCAGCACTTCCATTATTGACTTCATGTTGTCCAGGCTGGGTGAATTTCTATGAATCGAGATACCCAGATATGTTAGAGTTACCATCTACAGCAAAATCACCTCAAGGTATGTTTGGTGCGGTAGCTAAGAATTATTTTGCAGAGAAATTGGATATTGATCGTAAGAAGATGTTTGTGGTATCTGTAATGCCATGTACTGCCAAAAAAATCGAGGCGGACAGGGCTGAATTAAAAGAAGACGGAATCCCAGATGTAGATGTAGTTCTTACAACAAGAGAGATTGCTCGTCTTATTAAGATGGCAAATATAGATTTTGTTAATCTTACTGATAGTGAATACGATAATCCTTTAGGAGAATCTACTGGTGCAGCAGTAATCTTTGGTGTAACAGGTGGTGTATTAGAAGCTGCGTTACGTACTGTATATGAAGTATTAGAGAAGAAGACGTTACCAAGAGTTGAATTCGAAGCAGTAAGAGGATTCGAAGGTCTGAAAGTTGCTACAGTTACAATTGCAGGGCAAGATATTAATGTTGCAGTGGCACACGGTCTTGCAAATGCAAGTAAAGTTATGGATGAGATTAAGAATGGTAATCCAAGAAACTTACATGCAGTTGAAGTAATGGCTTGTCCAGGAGGCTGTATTGGTGGTGGTGGTCAACCATATCATCACGGTGATGGAGAAATCCTAAAAGCAAGAACGAATGCAACGTATCAAATTGATGAAGAAAAAACAATAAGAAAATCCCATGAAAATCCTGCAGTTAAGGCTCTTTATGAAGAGTACTACAAAGAACCAGGCAGTGAGATTGCACATCATCAATTGCATACACATTACACATATCGCGAAAAATATTAATTGCATGATATAAGGGTCAAAAGGTAATACGTTTCATGCTTGCATGAAATGCGTAGCAATCCGTGTATCAGTTGAGTGCAAAAAAGCATAGGACGACAGCGCCAGATTGTGTTTGAATTGGCGTAGTCGTCCTAACTTAGGAGGTAGGGGTATGATTGTAACAATATGCATAGGAAGTTCCTGTCATCTGAAAGGTTCGCGGGAAATTATAGAAGGGTTACAAGAATTGTTACGCGAAAAGGGATTGGAAAAAGAAGTTGAGCTTCGTGGTTCGTTCTGTATGGGTGAATGTGTAAAAGGAGTATGTGTAAAAATTGATGAAGAACTGTTTTCGCTTAGTCCATCAACGGTGGAGCAATTCTTTGTTGAACAAATTCTTAATAGACTGACATAAGGAAAGGGTGGAGCTATGAATGTAATTGGTTTTAAAGAGGCAAAGTGTAAGAACTGCTATAAATGCGTAAGAACTTGTGAAGTGAAAGCGATACAAGTTAAGAATGAGCAAGCACAAATCATGAATGATAAATGTATATTATGTGGGCATTGCTTAGAGGCCTGTCCGCAAAATGCAAAGACATTTATTAGTGATTTAGAAAAGGTGAAGGATTACATTTCAAACGGTTATCAAACGGTTATATCCATAGCACCTTCCTATGCAGGTATTATGAAATATCGCAGTCCAGAGCAGATTGTAACAGCATTAAAGAAATTAGGTTTTTATCAAGTACGTGAGACGGCGGAAGGAGCTGCTTATGTTACAAATGAATACGAACGATTAATTCAAGAAGGAAAGATGCGTAATATTATAACAACAAGTTGTCCGAGTGTGAATGATTTAATTGAAATCTATTATCCAAGTTTAGTAGATGAGATGGCACCGGTTGTATCACCAATGATTGCGCATGGTAAGATGATTCGCGAAGTCTTAGGTGATCAGGTTAAAGTTGTGTTTCTTGGCCCATGTATGGCGAAAAAACGAGAGGCAGAGGGCGACGAAAGAACACAAGGATATATTGATGCAGTAATTGATTTTGAGGAAATAGAAGAGTGGTTAGCACAAGAAGGAATCTGTATCACAGATTTAGAGCCAACGGAATTTGATAATAGCAACCCAGCGGTGAATCGTCTTTATCCGATAAGTGGTGGAGTAATTAGTACTATTATAACGATAGAAGAAGGTGCAGATACAAAGAAATACCGTAAGTTTTATGTGCATGGAATTAAAAATTGCATGGAATTGTTTAAAAGTATGGAACGTGGTGAAGTTGAAGGTTGCTTTATCGAAGCCAATATATGCAATGGAGGCTGTGTTAAGGGAACAGCAGTAAATAGGGAAGAGATATCAAGATTTAAGGTGAAACTTGACATGGAGGAATCCATTAAAAAAGAAGCTCCTAATCAAAATGATTTCCATACAATGAGCGAAGAATCTTTGGCGAAAGCATTTAGAAACAGAGAACCAAAAGAGCCGATGCCAACAGAAGAAGAATTAAGAAAGATATTAAAGAAAACAGGAAAAGTAAGCAAAGAACAAGAGTTGAATTGTGGTGCTTGCGGTTATCCAACGTGCAGGGATAAAGCAATTGCTGTTTATCAAGGAAAAGCAGAATTAGCAATGTGTATACCATATATGCATGAGAAAGCACAGTCAATGGCTAATATAGTATTAGATACAACACCGAATATAATTATTGTTGTAGATGCGGATATGAAGATAGTAGAGTTCTCTGGGGCTGCTATGAGATATTTTCATGTAACAAGAGCAGAAGCTCTTAATAGATATCTATATGAATTCATTGACCATAGTGATTTTGAAGAAGTAATGTTGACACATGAAGATATCTATAGTAAGAAAGTAGATTATCCAGATCGGAACTTATCTACATTGCAAAATATTGTATATATTAAAGAGCAGAATAACGTCCTAGGGATTTTCCAAGATATTACGCAGGATGAAGAGAAAAAGCAGCAGGCGTATAAAGTAAAGGTAGAGACAATTGAGATGGCACAAAGAGTAATTGATAAACAGATGTTGGTAGCACAGCAAATAGCAGGATTATTAGGTGAAACTACAGCAGAGACAAAAGTAACACTGACAAAACTAAGAGATACCATATTGAATGACGGAGAGAGTTAAGTCAATGGAAGCATTGGCTTTACAGCAGGAGGGAAAACGATATGAGTATTAGTGTAGATGTATCATATAAGAGTTTGAATAAGCATCATGAAGAGTTGTGTGGAGATAAAGTAGAGATTTTAAAGACAGAAAACTCGAATATTATTATCTTAGCAGATGGTATGGGAAGTGGTGTAAAAGCCAATATACTTGCTACATTAACATCTAAGATACTCGGCACAATGTTTTTGAATGGTGCAAAGATTGATGAATGTGTAGAGACGATTGTTAATACATTGCCAGTATGTCAAGTTAGGCAAGTAGCGTATTCAACATTTAGCATCTTGCAGATTTTTCATGATGGAACAGCGTACTTGGTGGAATTTGATAATCCAAGTTGCGTGTTTATAAGAGAAGAAAAGATAATTAAGCTTCCATTTACGGAACGAATTATTGCAGATAAAAAGATTAGAGAATGTAGATTTGATGTTAAATTAAATGATTGTTTTGTGCTTATGAGCGATGGAGTAATTCATGCAGGTGTTGGTCAGATATTAAACTTTGGTTGGACATGGGATCATATGGCGGAATATACGTTAGAGTCTACAAAAAAGACGTTGTCTGCTTCCCGTTTGGCATCTATTCTTAGTAAAGCATGTGATGATTTATATATGCAGACCCCAGGGGATGATACAACCATTGCAGTTGCAAGAATTATAGATAGGAAAGTGGTACATATCTTCACAGGGCCTCCGCAGAAGAAAGAAGATGATGAGGTCTTGATGGAGGAATTCATGAGTGGAGATGCGCAGAGAATTGTTTGCGGTGGAACAAGTGCGAATATTGTATCTCGTGTTTTAAATAGAGAGATAAGGACGTCTCTAAATTATATTGACCCAGAGATACCACCAACAGCTAATATTGACGGATTTCGTCTAGTAACAGAAGGTGTATTAACGTTGAACCGTGCAGTAACTCTTATGAAGCAATATGTAGAAGACGAAATTGATGAATATTTCTTTATGGAACTGGATAAAGAGAATGGTGGTTCAAGTTTGGCAAAGGTATTGATTGAAGAATGTACTACATTGAAATTGTTTGTAGGAAAAGCAATTAATATTGCACATCAAAATCCTAATTTACCATTTGATTTAAGTATCCGTATGCATTTGATTGAATTGCTAATGGAATATATGAAGAAGATGGGAAAAGATGTTGAGGTAAAATACTATTAAAGAGAAGGACAAGTGCAAAGCTTGTATAAAAGCGCTTGCACTTGTCCTTATTCTATAGTTTAATTAATTTTATAATTCGCAGTTATTAACTGTTCTAGGGAATGGGATTACGTCACGGATGTTTGTCATACCTGTTAAGTACATAACACATCTTTCGAATCCAAGACCAAATCCAGCATGTCTAGTTGAACCGTATTTTCTAAGATCTAAGTAGAAGTCATAATCTTCTTCTTTTAAATCTAATTCGTTCATACGTGCAACTAATTTCTCATAGTTGTCTTCTCTTTGGCTACCGCCGATGATTTCACCAATTCCAGGAACAAGTAAATCCATAGCAGCAACAGTTTTGTTATCTTCGTTAAGTTTCATATAGAAAGCTTTGATTTCTTTTGGATAATCAGTTACGAATACTGGTTTCTTAAATACTTGCTCTGTAAGGAAACGTTCATGTTCTGTTTGTAAATCACAGCCCCATGATACTTTGTAATCAAAGTTTTCGTTGTTCTTCTCAAGAATTTCGATAGCTTCTGTATAAGTAACATGTCCAAAATCAGAAGAAGCAACAAGTTGTAGACGTTCAATTAGTCCTTTATCAACAAAAGAGTTAAAGAAGTTCATTTCTTCTGGAGCATGTTCAAGAACATAGTTGATAACATATTTAATCATGCTTTCAGCAAGGACCATATCATCTTTTAAGTCAGCAAATGCGATTTCTGGCTCAATCATCCAAAACTCAGCAGCATGTCTTGTCGTATTCGAATTCTCAGCACGGAAAGTAGGTCCAAATGTATAGATGTTACGGAATGCCATAGCATAAGTTTCACCATTTAATTGACCACTTACAGTAAGATTTGTTTCTTTACCAAAGAAATCAGCAGAATAATCAATACTTCCGTCTTCGTTCTTAGGAATTTCGTTCATGTCAAGAGTAGTAACTCGAAACATCTCACCAGCACCTTCACAATCACTACCAGTGATTAATGGTGTATGAACATATACGAAATCTCTTTCTTGGAAGAATTGGTGAATTGCATATGCAATAAGAGAACGCACACGGAATACAGCTTGGAACGTATTTGTTCTTGGTCTTAAGTGTGAAATTGTTCTCAAGTATTCCATAGAATGTCTCTTCTTTTGAAGTGGATATTCAGGAGCAGAAGTACCTTCGATTGTGATTTCCTCTGCTTGGATTTCGAATGGTTGTTTTGCTTGAGGTGTTGCAACAAGTTGTCCCTTAACAATAATGGCAGCACCAACATTTGATTTAGAAATCTCAGCAAAGTTGCTTAATTTGTCACCGTATACGATCTGTAATGTTTCAAAAAATGATCCGTCATTAAGAACAATAAACCCGAATGTTTTTGAATCACGAATACTTCTTACCCAGCCACCTACTTCGATAGTTTGGCCGATGAATTTCTCTTTTTCTTTGTATAACTCTCTAATTGTTACTAGATTCATCTTAGAATAACTCCTTTAACATAATAATATTAAGTATGAGACTAAATCGCCCTAATCTCCATAATCTTTTTATTATTATAACATAATTAATCGGTAATACAAGTCTTACAAGGGAAAAGCTGTCTATACAATTGCCAATATAGTGTGCTATACTACTAGAATATTGAATATTAGGGGACGCGAAACTCGGTTTAGGTGCTTAGAGCTTCTTGTGCAACGTATGGTGACACAAAACACGCTACACATCTAAGGACTTCTAGGTGTATACGGAGACGATATCGAAAAGGGACGGAAACGCCCTCAATTCGGCATCCTGCCTCAGTTCGGGCTGGCTCGGCGTCCATGCCGAGCCTTCCTAGGTTGCACAGTATACACCAAGAAGTACTATGATGTTTCGCTATCGTTTTTTAAGAGTGTTCTTTACTCTTTGTTACCATACGTTGCTCAAGAAGCAGTCAAGGTTAATGAGAGTTTCGCTGGGATCTAAAGGTCAGATTTAGAAAAACAGTAAAATTTATTGAGAGCTTGGCTGAGATCTAAAAGGTAGAGTTAGAAAAGTAGTTGTGTTTATTGGGAGTTTTGCTGGGATTTAAAGGACAGATTTAGAAAAGAGGAAAAGATTGAGATGAAAGTTTTACTAACAGCAATCAATGCAAAATATATACATTCGAATTTAGCAGTTTATTGTTTGAAAGCATATGCGAAGAAATATGCGAAGCATATTGAACTGGCGGAGTTTACGATTAATCATTATACGGATTTTATTATTCAGGAGATTTATAAGAAGAAGCCGGATGTTTTAGCTCTTTCGTGCTATATATGGAATATAGAGATGGTGGAAGAGGTGGCTTTGGAGTTACATAAACTTTTGCCGGATATGAAGATTTGGCTTGGCGGGCCGGAGGTTTCTTATGATGCGAAAGAGAGAATGGAGAGACTTCCTTATCTTACGGGAATTATGAGTGGGGAAGGGGAAGAGACATTCCTAGAATTGATGGAGCATTATGTTGATAGGGAGAGAACGTTAGAAGATATAAAAGGGATTGTGTATCGAGAGAATTTGTCTAAAGGGAATGAAATTGTGGTAACACAATGTCGGGAACAGATGGATTTAAGTGAAGTTCCATTCCCTTATGAGAATATGGATGAGTTTAAGAATAAGATTATCTATTATGAATCTAGTCGTGGTTGCCCGTATTCATGTAGTTATTGCTTATCTTCTATTGATAAGAAAGTAAGACTGCGTAATATGGATTTAGTATTGCGAGAGTTAAAGATGTTCCTTGATTACAAAGTACCACAAGTAAAATTTGTTGATAGAACATTTAACTGTAACCGAAATCATGCACTTGCGATATGGAAGTTTATCCATGAGAATGATAATGGAATTACAAATTTTCATTTTGAAATATCGGCGGATATCTTAACAGAAGAAGAGTTAGAAGTTTTAGCAAGTATGAGACAGGGGCTAGTACAGTTAGAGATTGGTGTACAGTCGACAAATGAAGAGACAATTCAAGCGATTAATCGTAAGATGAACTTAGATAAATTAAGAGTTGCGGTTGCTCATGTTAATGCAGGTCTTAATATTCATCAGCATCTTGATTTGATTGCAGGGCTTCCGTATGAGAACTATGAATCGTTTCGTAATTCCTTTAATGAAGTCTATTCTATGCGACCAAATCAATTGCAGTTAGGATTTTTGAAAGTGTTAAAAGGTTCTGCTATGCATGATTTTAGTACGCAGGGAAGTATAACTTATAAGAGTCGAGCACCATATGAGGTTTTATTTACCGATTGGCTTTCCTATGAAGAAGTATTACAATTAAAGCAAGTGGAAGATATGGTAGAGGTGTATCATAATAGTGGACAGTTTACGTATAGTATTCAGTACCTAGAACATTTCTTTGAGACTCCATTTGACTTCTATCAAGGGATAGGTAGATATTATGAAGGCAAAGGGCTAAATGGTGTAAGCCATACAAGAATGAGCCGATACGAGATATTGCTTCAATTTATGAAAGAACTAACGCAGATGAAGCCAATGAATGAAACTGCGGAATATATCTTCGACAGTAAAGTATTAGAAGCAATTCTTCTATACGATTTATACTTGAGAGAAAATCTAAAGAGTAAACCAGACTTCTTATCATCACAAGAAGTAGAACGTGAGATTTATCATCAGTTCTTCGTAGAAGAGGAGGCAGTGAAATTGCATGTTCAAGGTTATGAGGAATATACGGGTAAACAGATAAGCAGATTAACTCATATGGAGAAATTTACGTATGATATTCTAAAATCAGCAAGTACTGGTCAGGTAATCAAAAAGGAAGAATATATTCTATTTGATTATAAGAATAGAAATCCACTTGACCACGCGGCAAGTACATGTTGTTTTGAGAAAACGGAAGACGGTAAATTACACGTTTTTGATTATTCGTGTGAACAACAATAACTATTAAGGATGTCGTTCTAATAATTATCGTTAAGAAAGATAGGGAATGCTTATGGCAAAAAGAAGAATTACAGCAGCAGAGCGAGAACGGATACAGCAGATTCTCGATAGGCTGAATAAGGCATATTCAACGGAGTACAAATGTTATCTAAATCACGAGAATGCGTGGCAACTGCTAATCGCAACAATACTTAGCGCACAGTGTACAGACCTGCGGGTAAATATTGTTACAGAAGATTTATTTAAGAAATATCCAACATTAGAAGCGTTTGCAAAAGCGGATTTAAATGAGTTGGAAGATGATATTCATTCCACAGGATTTTATCATAACAAAGCAAAGAACATAATTGCTTGTGCGAATAAGATTATTCTAGAATATGGAGGTGAAGTGCCAAGGTCATTAGAAGAACTTACATCGCTTGCAGGTGTTGGAAGAAAGACGGCGAATGTAATACGTGGAAATATATATAATGAGCCAAGTATTGTTGTTGATACCCATGTAAAACGAATCTCTAAGAAATTAGGATTTACGAAAGAAGAGGATCCGGTAAAAATAGAATTTGATCTTATGGAGGTACTTCCAAAGGAGCATTGGATTTTATATAATATACAAATTATTACGCATGGAAGAGGTGTCTGTACAGCGAGAAGTCCGAAGTGTAGTGAATGTTTTCTTCAGGATTTATGTAAGGCTGCCGAAAATTAGAGAAAAGGTAATGAATGTACAGAAATACTTACTGGTCACAGAGTGAACGGTAGCCGAAAACGTAACTTGAAGGACGCAGTCCTGAATAGTTACCCAGAAACGAGGAAAAACATGAGTAGAAATTATGTAGCACTTGATATAGAAACTACAGGGTTACGCCCTGAACAAGATGAAATCATTGAAATTGGAGCTGTAAGATATCAAGATGGAATGGCAGTAGAGACTTATTCTTCTTTGATTAAGCCGAATGCAAGGATATCTTCAAGAATTACGGAGATTACAGGGATTACAAATGCAATGGTGCAAGAGGAACGCTCATGCGAGGAAGTACTGCCAGAATTTCTTGCATTTCTTGGAGCGGATATTATGATAGGGCATAATGTACGATTTGATTACAGTTTTCTAAAGGTACATGCGTATAGGCAGAAGATGAATCTGGATAATAAGGCAATTGATACGCTCTATTTAGCGAAGAAACTACACCCAGAGTTTGAAAGTCGTTCGTTAGGAGCGATGTGCTCACAGTATGGGATTATTAATGAACATGCACATAGAGCCTTTGATGATGCAAAAGCATGCGCTGAGTTATATGAGATGATGTATAAGCAATTTGGTGAGAGTATGCAAGAGGTGTTTTTGGCGAAGCCAATTGCATATAAGATAAAGAAGGAAGAAAGTATCACAAGTAAGCAAAAAATATACTTGAATGATTTAACTAAATATCATAAAATAAACCTTGAAATGCCAATTGATAGTTTAACAAAAAGTGACGCTTCAAGGTTGATTGATAAGATTATATTAAATTATGGACGAATTATGTTTTAAAAAATAAATAAAATAAATTTGGTCTATACTATTGTTGAAGAATATTTTGAAGATGGGTTATTGCTGTTTTTTTGTTAGGACTATTCATTTCTTTTGCAGATTCTAATAAAAGGCTAATCTGTTCGGTGTTATTTGCCGATAAATAAATATTACCAAGCAAAATGTACGATGCAGCAATGTCTGTTTTACAAGCAATCGCAAATTCCAAAACTGTTTTGGCATCTGTGATATTGTTTGAGTCATATAATGCCTTTCCCCATTGCTGAAGAGTTTTAATTAATTCGGTATATCCTGTGTCACAATTCGTAAGGAATGGAAGATTTGCAGCACCATAATTTAATTTGAGATCTGTGTTTGTTTGTGTAGAAAGATTTAATAATTCTCTTTCAGCAAGTTTTCGAATCGTATCTTGATATCGAGAAATAGAAATGTCATCGGTATCGTGAAATGGGAGAGAGTCCAATGGAACAACTATGTAAGGAAGATTCGATATATCTTTCTTGCGGATGGAGTTTGCTTCGCGCTCTTTCGCCCAAAAACTTTTCGTATTCTCTTCACTTTGTTTGTTTGATTGTGAAGATTTAAATCGAATGAGAAGAGAGATGAAACCAAGGAGAGATATCATAAATATAATGCTAGACATATAAAAACGCACCTTTCTGATAATAAGTTGGTATAAGTTGGTAGTTTGTTACTGGTTAAAATAAAATATATAAAGAGGTGAAAATTGATGAATTTTAATAACGAAAAAACAAAAAAATTAATTTCAAGAGTTATTATTATTGTTTTAGTATTAGCAATGATAATTCCAACAGTACTTAGTGCAATAGTACGCTAATTATAGACAAAAAAGTAGTTGTATTTTAACTATACATAAAATTTGTAAACTTGTCAATTGATCCATAATAGGTAATATTGCATAGAAAGAGAGAAATTGAACTATGAATATTTACTTGATAAATTTATGAATTATGTTAAAATGTAACCTAGGTTTTAGAAGCGTAAATATAAAGGGGATAATAAAGATGAAGAAGAAGAAAATCACCTTAATAGCGATAAGCGTGCTAGTACTTATAGCCGCTGTATTAACGGGAGCATATGTAACAATATCTGCTTCAATTGATAATAATACTATTTGCAAAGGCATATTTATTAATTCCGTAGATGTAGGCGGAATGACAATGGAAGAAGCGCAAGATGCAGTAGATAGTTATATCGCAGATAGGGCAAGTAAGAAAGTCACAATACAAGTAGATAATGAGTCAGTATCAAGCACTCTACAACAACTTGGATATCAAGTTAACGAAAGTGATGTAGTAGCAGAGGCGATGCAGATTGGAAAATCAGGAAACATTATAAAAAGATACAAAGAGATAAAAGATATAGAAAAAGAAAATAAAACATTTGAACTAGATTTTACGATGAGCCAAAGTTCAATCCGTAGTCTTATTGAAGAAGAATGTACAAAATATGATGTTCCAGCTGAGAATGCAACAATGAAACGCGAGAATGGTGCATTTGTTATCTCTGAACATGTAGTCGGACGAAAAATCGATGTTAATGCAACAGTGCAGGCAATTAATGATGCAATTATGAATGATTGGGATGGTCAGGACATTATCGTTACAGCTTCTGTAGAGGAAGATGTACCAGAATATACAGCAGACGATTTAAGAGCATGTACCGATGTTCTTGGTTCTGCAACAACAAATTTTGCAGATTCAAAAGCAGCACGTGTAAACAATGTTACAGTGGCAACAAGTCATGTTAATGGATCGGTTGTATATCCAGGTGAAACATTTTCTGTATATGAATCTATTTCACCAATTGAAATTAGTAATGGATATATGAAGGCAGGAGCATATGAAAATGGTCTTGTAATAGAAAGTGTTGGCGGTGGAGTTTGCCAAGTATCTTCAACATTATATAACAGTGTATTGAAAGCAGAGTTAGAAGTCGTAGAAAGATCACCTCACTCTATGGTTGTATCTTATGTAAAACCTTCTGCAGATGCAGCAATAGCCGGAACATACAAGGATCTTAAATTTAAGAACAATACAGATTCACCAATCTATATTGAAGGATATATTGTTGGTAGAAATGTTACATTTACGATATACGGAAAAGAGACAAGACCTTCAAACCGCACGATTGAATATGTGTCTCAAGTAATAGAAACAACACAACCACCAGAAGATGTTATAACAGTAGATAAGACGCAACCATCCTCTTATTATAAAGTTACTTCGCCATCACATACTGGCTATAAAGCACAATTGTGGAAAGTAATTTACATTGATGGTGTTGAGTCAGAACGTATCCAAATTAACTCTAGTTCTTACAATGCTTCTCCTAGATACATCACAGTTGGTAAAGAGGAAGAAGTGAAAGAGCCAGAAGAAGTGCCAAATGACGACACAGATGAAGATACAAATGCAGATGGAAAGATAGATTCTGATAAGGGCAAAAATACCGATACTGATAAGAGCACTGACAAAGATAAGGATACAGATAAAGACAAAAATAAGGATAAAGATAAAGATAAAGGCAAGACTGAAACAGATAAACCAGCGAAAGATAACACTACAGATAAACAGGACGATACAACACCTGAAGATAGTGGTTCATCAGATGATGGAGAAGAGTAGCTAGAGTAATCTAAGTCATGATAGGGAGGCTGTTATACAAACGTGTAATAGCCTCATTATTTTGAGTGAAAGGATTTTAACGATATGAAAGTAGGAAAGATACCAGAACTCGTATTAAAAAGGTCGGTTTTTAAGCAAATTAAACATAGAAGGCAAGAAGTATTAGTTCGTCCAGGTGTTGGAGTTGATTGCTCTGCTCTAGCGGTTGGAGAAGATGAGGCGATTGTTCTTTCAACAGACCCGATTACGGGAACAGCGAATAATATTGCTGATTTAGCAATCCACATTACGGCAAATGATATTGCAGTAAGTGGTGCAGAGATGATTGGCGTTATGCTGTCGATTATTATGCCTGAAAATGGGCGCGAATCAGATCTTCGAGCAATGATGCAAAAGATTGAGGCGTGTTGTGCTTCAATGAATATCGAAGTTATGGGTGGTCATACAGAAGTATCAACTGCTGTAAATCAGATTATTGTTACTGTTACAGGTGTGGGTAAAATTAAAAAGGACAAGTTAGCAAACCCACATATGATGAAAGAAGGACAGGAAATCGTTATGACGAAATGGGCTGGACTAGAAGGTACAGCAATCATGGCGAGTGAAAAGAGAGAGGAATTATGCACACGATATACAAGCGAATTTATCGATGGTGCTAGTAAATTAATTGAACATATATCAATTGTTAAAGAGGCTAAAATTGCTTCAAAACATAATGCAATCATGATGCATGATGCTACGGAAGGTGGTATATTCGGTGCATTATGGGAGATAGGTGCTGTAGGAAATGTAGGTATGGAAGTGGATTTAACAAAAATCCCAATGAAGCAGGAGACAGTGGAAATTTGTGAATTCTTCGATGTTAATCCATATTTATTAATGTCAAGTGGTAGTCTCTTGGTTGTAACAGAACGTGCGAATGAATTAATTGCGCAGTTAGAAAAAGAAGGTATTCCAGCAACAGTGATTGGTAGAATTACGGATAACAATGAAAGAATCGTAATGAATGATTATGAGAAACGTTATCTTGAACCACCAAGAGCAGATCAATTATATAAGGCTTTCCATAAGTAGAAAGGAGATTAGTATGAGACAACAAATTTTAAGAGCAATTGATAAGAACAGCAAACTTACGAGCAAAGAGTTAGCAAGTATGCTTGGTATGGCAGAGGAAGCTGTAGAGACGGAACTTCGAGCAATGGAGAGGGAATCTATAATTTGTGGATATCCTACATTAATTAATTGGGATAAGACAGATAATGAACGCGTAACGGCTCTAATTGAAGTGAAGGTAACACCACAAAGAGGCGAAGGCTTTGATAAGATTGCAGAGAGAATCTATAAGTTTGAAGAAGTTGAGTCTGTATATCTAATGTCTGGCGGCTTTGATTTGACAGTAATAATTGATGGTAAAAGTATGAGAGAAGTTGCTAACTTTGTTTCTAGTAAACTTGCACCGATGGATTCGGTACTTAGTACAGCAACACATTTCGTTTTAAAGAAGTATAAAGAACACGGTATAGAATTAGATAATAAAAAAACGGATGAAAGGATGTTGGTGACACCATGAGAAATCCATTATCAAGCAAAGTGGTTGACATTCAACCTTCAGGCATTCGTAAATTCTTCGATATCGTAAGTGAAATGAAGGATGCAATATCGTTAGGTGTTGGTGAGCCAGATTTTGATACGCCATGGCATATTCGTGAGGAAGGAATCTATTCTTTGGAGAAAGGTAGAACATTCTATACTTCGAATGCCGGATTAAAAGAATTAAAGATAGAAATCTGTGATTACATAAATCGCAAATGTCATGTGAAATATGATTATAACAAAGAGGTTATGGTAACAGTAGGAGGCAGTGAGGCGATTGATATTGGACTTCGTGCTATGCTAGATCCCGGTGATGAAGTATTAATTCCACAACCTTGCTATGTATCCTATGTACCATGTGTAACACTAGCAGATGGTGTTCCTGTGATTATAGAACTAAAAGAGGAGAATAACTTCAAGTTAACAAAACAGGAATTGTTAGACGCGATAACAGAGAAAACGAAAGTATTAATTTTGCCATTCCCGAATAATCCAACAGGTGCGATTATGGAATATGAGGATTTGCTTGATATCGTAGAAGTAGTAAAAGAGCATGATTTGTATGTTATGTCAGACGAAATCTATTCCGAGCTGACTTACGGAAAACGACATATATCAATAGCATCATTTCCAGGAATGAAAGAGAGAACAATATTAATTAATGGTTTTTCGAAATCATTTGCAATGACAGGTTGGAGATTAGGTTATGCTTGTGCACCAGAGATTATTATGGAGCAAATGATAAAGATTCATCAGTTTGCAATTATGTGTGCGCCAACAACAAGTCAATATGCAGCAGTAGAAGCATTGCGTAATGGGGAAAACGATGTTACAATGATGAGAGAAGCATATGATGACAGAAGACGCTTTTTGATTAGTGAATTAAGACGAATAGGATTTGAGTGTTTTGAACCATATGGGGCTTTCTATGTATTTCCAAGTATTAAAAAGTTTGGTATGACTTCAGATGAGTTTGCCGAAACGTTATTAAAAGAAGAAAAAGTTGCAGTTGTTCCAGGTACTGCGTTTGGCGAATGTGGAGAAGGATTTTTACGTATATCGTATGCGTATTCTATTGACAATTTAAAGATTGCATTAGAGAGAATTGAACATTTTGTCAATACCCATAAAGAAAAATAATGAAATTTGATAGAAATTAGCAGTGCATTATTCGTATTCGCAAAAAAATTATGAATTCTTTCTTTGATATTGTTGATAGGACTTGAATTATGTAACTTAAATATGATAATATTAAAGTACAAACTTGGGAGGAATGTGTATGGGTGATTTGAACGCGGATTTTATCAATCCATTCTTAGTATCAGCAACAAAGATATTAAAAGATATGTGCTTTATTGATGCGAAGATCGGTAAGCCTTTTATCAGAGGAAATAATATAGATAACGATAGTGTAATCATTATGTTAGGTATTACAGGACAGATGAGGGGACAAGTAATGATTATACTAAATCAGCTAGCTGCTTGTGATATAGCAAGTAAGATGATTATGATGCCTGTTGCAGAAATTGACGAGCTTTCGGGTAGTGCAATTTGCGAGCTTGGAAATATGATTTTAGGTAATGCAGCAACTGCATTTTCTACAAAGGGTGTAGCGATTGATATTACTCCACCATCATTATGTATAGGAAAAATGGCATTTATGACTACTAGCAAATCTATCTGTATACCATTAACTTATGATGATAATAAGGTTATTGAATTAAATATTGGTATCGCATAAAAAGAGATTGACGGAAAGAATAGCAAGAAGGAGTTTTTTATGTTTAATATAGTGTTACATGAACCAGAAATACCTGCAAATACAGGAAACATAGGACGAACTTGTGTGGCTACAGGAACCAAGCTTCATCTTATAGGGCCACTTGGATTTAGTTTAGATGAGAAGCAGTTAAAACGTGCAGGGCTTGATTATTGGAAAGATCTTGATGTAACAGTTTATGATGATTTCGATGACTTTATAAAAAAGAATCCAGATGCTAAGATTTATATGGCAACAACGAAAGCGGTACATGTATATAGTGAAGTGAATTATGAGCCAGATTGTTTTATTATGTTTGGAAAAGAAAGTGCGGGAATACCAGAAGATATTCTTTTGAACTATAAGGATACATCCATTCGTATTCCGATGATTGGAGATATTCGCTCCTTAAATCTTTCGAATTCAGTAGCAATTGTATTATATGAGGCGGTTCGTCAAAATCAATTTGTTCATATGCAGTTAGAAGGACATCTTCATAACCATTCATGGAGTGAAGCAAAATAGGAATTTAATAAGTTAAATAATAGAGAAGGGTAGAGACGAAATACTAGGATTTCATCTCTACCCTTTTTACAATCATTTATAGCTTTGTTTTTGGCAATGTGAAGACAAACTCTGTCCCAACATTTTCAGTACTAACAACGTTAATGTTCTCGTTATGAGCATTGATAATTTCTTTGGTGATTGATAAGCCAAGTCCAGTACCTTTCTTATCCTTACCTCTTGAAGCGTCTATCTTATAAAATCGTTCCCAAATCCTCTTGATTGAGTCTTTGGAGATTCCAACACCATAATCTTTAACGGCGACAAATACTTTCTCTCCCTTTATCTCGGAGGAAACTTTAATAATCGAGTTTTGGTGAGAGAATTTAATCGCATTATCGATTAGATTGTAGAGAACTTGTTGAATCTTGCCAAGGTCCGCATCTACGAATGTTTCATGATCGGAAAAAA
>NZ_JAVBNS010000027.1:0-7412 GCF_031551385.1 Anaerosporobacter sp. | reverse complement strand
CATAATCTTGCACTGAAGGCAACGATGTCTTAGGATACACATGCTCTTCAATCATTTTATTATAGAATTCAAAATGATCAACCTCTAAACCTTCTTTGTAATAATTTTCTCCATCGAAAGAAACATAGAAAGGTACAATCTCAAGTCCCTTCTCTTTTGCAAATTCTAATGATAAATCACAAGAACCATCACTTATTATTTGATATCTCATAATAGCCTATACATCTCCTTCATATCATATCAGCATCTTATCTCATAGTTTTTAATACTACATGATATATATATTAACATACTAGACTCAAAATACTAGTAATATGGCTCATTGTTAATAAACATTTTATATTTCTTTTATATTATTTATCAGATGTAACGAAACATTTTTATTCATAAACTAACATCTCTTGTACTTATCAATCGACAAAATAGATATGCAAAACTTAATAACCTACACCTGCTTCTTCCCTGCTGCACTATAACTAAGAAACGATAGTGAAGCACCTATAGTACTTCTTAGTGTGTACTCAATAACCTAGGAAGGCGAGGCACGGACGCCGAGCCAGCCCTCACTGAGGCAGGATGCCGAATTGAGGGCGTTTCCATACACATTATACTACCTCTCTGTACACACATAGAAGTACTTAGGTGCATAGCGTGTTTCGTGTTATGGTACAGCAGCGAAGAAGCACTGAAAACATATAAAGTTTTGCATTCACAACTCTTGATGCTACATCTGAAAGAAATCCATTAGTGACATCTGGTTTGTTGCTGGTAGACCTTCAAGGATGCCCAAATCTACCATCGTATCAATAACCGTAGTACTGACCTTTGTTCTCTGTCTAAAATCATCAAGAGATAGGAATTTACCATCTTTTACTGCAAGCACTACCGCCTCTGCCGCTTTATCACCAAGTCCATCAATAGAACTAAGTGATGCCATAATCTTTCCATCAAAGATCTGAAAATGATGCGATTTAGCACGATAGATATCAATTGGTTCAAATTCAAATCCTCTTGCATACATCTCCTGAACAATTCTCATATCACGAAGGGTATCTTGCTCTTTCTTTGACAATTCATTCATACGTTTCTTATAATCCGCTATGTAGTAGTCAAGTTTTTCACGTCCAAGACACATAAGCTCATAGTTAAACGCAGAAGCTCGAATACTAAAGAATGCCGTATAATACGCAAGTGGATAATATACTTTAAAATATGCAATACGAAACGCCATCATTACATATGCTGCCGCATGGGCTTTCGGGAACATGTACTTGATTTTCTTACAGGATTCTATATACCATTCTGGTACACCTGCCTCTAACATGGCAGACTCCATTTCTGGCGTTAATCCCTTACCTTTACGAACGCTTTCCATGATCTTAAAGGCAAGACCATTCTCAACGCCTGTATGAATCAGATATGTCATAATATCATCACGGGTACATATTGCCGTTGATAGTGTACAATTACCATTTTGTATATAATACTGCGCGTTGTTCAACCATACATCCGTACCATGTGATAGACCTGAGATACGTACCAAATCTGAAAATGTTTTTGGTCTTGTATCTCGAAGCATCTGCATAACAAAGTCTGTTCCAAACTCAGGTACACCTAGTGAGCCTAAATCACACCCGCCAAGATCTTCAGGTTTTAATCCTAAAGCACTAAGATTTTCGAATAATGATAACACTTTCTCATCATCAAATCGAATCGTTAGCGGATCAATCCCTGTAATATCTTGCAACATACGAATGATGGTCGGATCATCGTGTCCGAGTATATCAAGTTTTAGTAAGTTATGGTCAATGGAATGGTAATCAAAGTGTGTTGTAATCGTCTGCGTTGTCATATCATTCGCTGGTCGCTGTACTGGTGTGAAGGAATAGATTTCTTCCCCGATTGGAAGTACTATGATACCACCCGGATGCTGCCCTGACGTTCTACGAATACCAACGCAGCCTCCAACAATACGTTCCATCTCTGCCTTTCTCTTATGTTGACCATGTTCTTCAAAATACTTTATTACATAACCAAATGCTGTCTTCTCTGCTAGTGTACCAATTGTTCCTGCACGAAATGTCTGTCCTTTCCCAAAGATAACTTCTGTATAATCATGAGCATGACTTTGGTACTCTCCCGAGAAATTAAGGTCAATATCGGGTTCTTTATCTCCGTAGAATCCAAGGAATGTCTCAAATGGAATTTCATGTCCATCTTTACTCAACGGTTGCCCACAATCAGGACATAATTTATCTGGCATATCGCAACCAGATTTCCCTGCAAATGCTTTCACTTCTTCAGAATCAAAATCAGAATAATGACAATGCTCACAATAATAATGTGCTGGCAATGGATTAACTTCTGTAATACCTGACATTGTCGCTGCAAACGATGATCCTACAGAACCACGAGACCCTACTAGATATCCATCTTCATTTGATTTCCATACCAATTTCTGTGCAATAATATACATTACTGCGAATCCATTGCTTATAATTGATTTCAACTCTTTTTCAAGGCGCGCTTCTACTGGCTCTGGCAGATTTGGCCCATACACGGAATGTGCTTTGTCATAACAGATTTTACGTAAATCTTCATCGGAGTTTTCAATGACTGGTGCACATTTATCTGGACGAACTGGTGAGATTTTCTCAACCATATTTGCAATTTTATTCGTATTCGTAATAACAATCTCTTCCGCTTTCTCTCTACCAAGATATGCAAATTCCGCTAGCATTTCATCCGTTGTACGAAGATATAATGGCGGTTGGTCATCGGCATCTTTGAACCCTTTCCCCGCCATTATGATTCGACGATACACCTCATCTTCTGGATCTAAGAAATGCACATCACACGTAGCAACTACAGGTTTAGAAAATTCATCTCCAAGCGCTACAATCTTTTTGTTAATCTCAATCAAATCTTCCTTCGATTTAACATCTATCTTATCACTACGAATCATGAAATCATTGTTTCCAAGTGGTTGAATTTCAAGATAATCATAGAAATCCACCAATCTAGTAATCTCTTCTCTTGATTGATTTCTAAGTATTGCTTGGTATAGTTCCCCTGCTTCACATGCCGAACCAATTAATAATCCTTCCCTATTTTCGAGGAATACACTCTTTGGTATTCTGGGTCTACGAGCATAATACTTAATATGCGAAGAGGAAATCAATCGATATAGATTAATTCTACCGATATCATTCTGTGCAAGAATAATTGCATGGTAAGTCGGAAGCTTCTTAATCATATTCGCCGATAACTTACTCATCTTATTCAACTCTTCTATATCTGTAACATCTTTATCTTTTAACATCTGAATGAATTTCACATAAATCTCAGCCGTTGCTTTCGCATCATCAACAGCACGGTGATGGTTCTCTAGCGAGATTCCTAATTCCTTCGCAACAATATTTAATTTGAATTTTGATAGATTTGGTAGCAAGACACGAGCCATAGACACGGTATCTATAACTGTAAAATCCGTTGCAATTCCTAATTGTTCTGCTTTCTTTGTTATAAATCCAACATCAAAAGAGGCGTTATGAGCAACTAGTATACAATCTTTACAGAACTCCAAAAACTGAGGTAAAATCACATCAATAGTAGGATAATCCATAACCATAGCATCTTGAATACCTGTTAATTTCTCAATCTCATATGGAATAGGTATCTCTGGATTAATAAATGTAGAATAATTGTCTACAACAACTCCATTTACAACCTTTACTGCTCCAATTTCAATAATTTTATCATTTACCGGGCCAAATCCTGTTGTCTCTATATCGAATACAACGCTTGGCGCATCTAACGTCTGCCCTTTTTCATTCTCAACAATATCCTTCAGATCATCCACAATATATGCCTCAACGCCATAGATCACTTTAAAATCCGTTCTCTCCACTACATGATTTGCTTCTGTAAATGCTTGTACAACACCATGATCAGTAATCGCAATTGCTGGATGCCCCCAAGACATTGCCCTCTTAATTAAATTCTTCGCATCTACAACTGCATCCATATCACTCATCATTGTATGAGCATGCAATTCAACTCGTTTTACAGGCGCATTATCAACACGTGAAACGGTAAAGTCAGGAATTGTTTTAATTCCCACAATGGAACTAATAGAGATTTCTCTATCGTATTTATCCATGAGTGCCATACCCTTCATCTTAATGAAGATACCATTTTTTAATACAGATGTAACATCGGGTACTTGCTCATTCCTTACGAAAATCTTTGCTGAAATTGTATCCGTAAAGTCTGTAATCGCAAATGTTATAATCGTTTTCTCATTACGCAGTTCTCTTGTTTCGAACTTATTCACTCTACCACGTATTACAACTTCTCCTACCTCATCTTGAATTTCAGAAATTGCTGTTGCTTCTCCCTCAAAACTCTTACCATAGATTGTGTCTGGATCATTCGCTGGCTTTTTATAACTATTATATCTCGCCTTGTCTGGTTTAACTTTTGCATCAACAGTTTTCTCTTTTGCTTCTGGTTTTCTTACTTCTGTAGTAGTCTTTGATGAATCCATGTTTTCACTAGATACATTTTCAACCTGTCCTACTTGTTGTTCACCAGATGCCACAAAACCTTCATCATCGTCATGTGACATATGATGTTTTCTCATTTCTTTGGCATAGATTTCTCTAATATCATCTCCCTCGTCCTCAATCGGTTCTACATAATTGAATGTAACAGTAATCGCATAACCAAAACGATTCGAGAAGTTATCCTCTATGATTCGTTTCATATTAGATGACTTATTTCTTGCCATAAAATTATCTTCTATCTCAAGTTCAATTTTATCGCCTTCAATCCTATATTCCGCCATCCTGAATAAGTTATATTCAAGAATACTACTATCTCGCATTTCCTCAAGCAAACTTTCATAATAGGCAGTCATCAACTTATCAGGCGTATACTGCGCAGACAATTCATATCGGTCACATAGTAAAACACCACTTGTTGTATTCGCAAATAATTGATTCTTAATCTGATACTCCATCTTCTTCACTAATTGCCTAGGTATCAAATGTGTACTCATTATATAAATCTTAACTTCTTGATTCGTTCTGGAAGCTGCAACACGTTCAATTACCGTATCTTCAAACACATCTTGCAATTCTTTCGTAACCTTTAACGTCTCAAACACTTCAAAGAATTGCTTATTCATGTCCCTAACCTCCTTTTACCTCTTGTTTCACTTAGTTTTTCTCATTTTCCCAATTCTTTAGTTCTTCCTCTAATGTGGCAAGCAACTGTTCTTCTGGCAATGTCTTAATAACTTCACCCTTCTTTATTAACATACCAACACCTTTACCACCAGCAATTCCTATATCTGCTTCTTTAGCCTCTCCCGGCCCATTAACAACACAGCCCATAACAGCCACTTTAATATCCAAATCATATCTTTGAACCATGTTTTCAACTTGATTTGCAAGCCCAATTAAATCAATCTGTGTTCTTCCGCAAGTAGGGCATGATACTACTTCAATGCCTGCTTTACGAAGACCTAATGTAGGCAAAATCAGTTTTGCCGATTTTACTTCTTCTACTGGATTTCCTGTTAGTGATACACGAATCGTATCACCGATTCCTTGATTCAGAATAATTCCAAGCCCTATACTAGACTTAATATTACCTGAAATAATCGTTCCTGATTCCGTAATTCCTACATGCAATGGATATGTAGTTTTCTTTGCAATTAATTCATGTGCTTGCACTGCCATCAATACATTTGACGACTTAATACTAATAACAAGATTGTCATATCCCATCTCTTCAATAATTCTAACTTTATCTAGTGCACTTTCAACAATACCTTCTGCTGTTACACCGCCGTACTTTTCAATTAATGCACCTTCCAAAGAACCACTGTTAACACCTACACGAATTGGAACATTTCTTTCCTTCGCTGCTTCTACAACTGCTCTAACACGTTCTTCACTTCCTATGTTTCCTGGATTAATACGAATCTTATCAGCACCATTCTCTATCGCTGCAATGGCAAGACGATAATCAAAATGAATATCCGCTACAAGTGGAATAGAAATCTGTTTCTTAATCTCTTTTAATGCAAGTGCTGCTTCCATTGTCGGAACTGCACATCGAATAATATCACAACCTGCTTCTTCTAATTCTCTAATTTGTATAACTGTAGCTTCCACATCTTCTGTCTTTGTATTTGTCATTGACTGAATAAGAACGGGATTTCCACCACCAATCACTCTATTTCCAATTTGAACCACTCTTGTTTCATCACGGTACATCTCACATACCTCCTTGTATTTATACAATTAATCATTCTTTGCAATATACGTTCATCATTTCAACCATTTCATTTTACCACATTTCTATATAAGTTAAATACTTAAATATTGCATAAAAATATGAAAAAGTTTCAACGTTACTAGATGTTTGGTTTTAAATCCAGATTCTAGCAACGTTGAAACTTTATTAAGTTCAGATTCAGATTTTATTTCTATGTACTACATCTTGTTTATATTAAGCATATTAGAAAGGTTGTTAATACTCTTCTGCACATCATTCATCGCTTCCATAACAGCTTCAATTGATGTTACTTGCTCTTCTGTAGATGAACTGATTTTCATTGTAGATTCCGCAGAATTTTCTGAAAGTTCCGCTAACTTTTGTACAGAGGATAGCATATTCTCTTTCATATCAGCAATGCTCTTTAACTCTTCATGAAGCTTACTAATTGTTTGAATTACTTCTTCAGATGATTCAATCATTGTATTAAATACTTCAACTGTTGTATTTAATTTTTCAGAAGATTCTTGAACAATCGAACTATTATAATTCATCGTATCTCGAGTAGTATGTACGATACTTACGATTTCTTTTAATATTTCATCAATCTTTTTCGTTGATTCTGTAGACTGCTCAGAAAGTGTTTTAATCTCTCCAGCTACAACTGCAAAACCTTTTCCTGCTTCGCCTGCACGAGCCGCCTCAATTGCTGCATTAAGAGCAAGCAAATTCGTTTGTTGTGCAATCCCTGTAATCGTATCAATGATATTACCAATACGTGCTGATTTATCTGATAAAACTTCAATTTCTTTTGATGCATTTTGGGTTGATTGAATGTTCTCTTGGAATTTTTCTGTTAATTCTTTAATAGAGGTAACGCCTATATCATTGTTCCCCTTTAATATCTTCATATCACGAACAGTTAAGTCAACTTTTTCTTCCGAATTAATTATCTTATCTGCAAGTGCATTGAAGATATCACGCGTTCCATCAACTTCATCTGTTTGCGTTTTTGAATCCATTGCAATTCCTCTTGCAAAATCAGCAATCTTTTGAGACAAGCTACTGAATTCATCTAAAGAACTATAGATATTTGAAGAGGATTGTTCTAATGTTTCGAAAGC
>NZ_JAVBNS010000286.1:0-15898 GCF_031551385.1 Anaerosporobacter sp. | reverse complement strand
GGAGGAAAAAGGACTTATGAGAAATGAACATGCAAGGAATCAACTATTCAAACGAATCCTGTGTCTGTTACTTTGTGTAACCATCGTAACAACAGGATTGCCACTTGATACGAAAGCGGCAACGACACAGACAACACAAACAAAGTACGTAAAAGCAGACCCAGAAGTATTCGTGCCAAGTGCAGGGGAAAAGGCACCAATTACGTTCAATCTGGAAAGCAAACGAAGTGTAAACATTTACGTAAAAGATGGAAAGAAAGTAATCGCAAACCTTGTGAAGAACAAGGAATATACAGGGAATTATGTACCACATGAATTAGTATGGGACGGAAAAGATGATAGTGGAAACTATGTAAGCAGTGGAACATACAAGATTATTGTAGAACCAGTAGGAAAATACAGCAAATATCAATCCATAACAAGCGTATCTGTTGTGGGAGACAATACACAGGAAATCTATATCGCGCCAAATACACAAGGAAATGTATTCAAAGTGTATGGAAAAGGTGGTACAAGTCAAGGCGTTAAAAAGGTAACACTTTCGGTTAAGAAAGATGGAAAAGCAAAAGACAGCATAGCTGCAACGATAGGCAAAAACCTATGGTATGCTGAAGTTTCGATGGAAAGCTATAGCCTATATGATTTAGCAGCAAGTATCCAAACGACATCAGGAACGACAACAAGTAGTATATCCGCAGTCATGCATACCTTCCGAGTAACGGACAGATTAGAATATCTAGCATCCGCTTACTATGGCGATTATAAGAAGGATTCGCTTATCCGAAGAGATAATGGAATCTATGAAACGTATGTAAATAGTGGAGAAATCGTTGGCTCCAACCTATTGGTTATCAATCCAACGAAGAAAATAAAGCAAGAAATCACAAGCAATAATACTTCAACAAATCAACATTTGGGAATTATTGATCAGTTACAAAGAACTGCATCCATGAATCCGGTTAGTTTGACGATGGGAAATAACTTCTATGAAAACGAAGACTTATACATTGGTGGCTATATCCCACTTGATTTAACAAGAAGTTATAACTCCATGGGAGAAAGTTTCCACGAGAATGGAATGAACTGGACAAACTCGTATACGTATTTCTTGCAAAATCTAGGAACAAGTATAGCCATCCGATTTGAAGATGGACATATCGAATACTATACGAAAAAGAGTGATGGAACGTATCAAAAACCAGATGGCTTAGCAAGAGAATTAAAAGCGAATGCGAATGGAACGTATACGTTAACTGTAGATGGAGTAACTATCTATGAATTCACGGCAAACGGAAAAATAAAAGAAATCAAAGACCTGAATGGGAATGCGACTACATTTACCTATACAGACGGATTACTAACAAAGATAGAGAATCTAAGTGGATATTTTAATCTTACTTATAACACCGATGGAACAATTAAGACCGTAACGGATAGCGGAAGCAGAGAAATCAAGTATGGTTATAAAGATGGATTATTAACAAGTTATACCGATGCGGAAGGCAATAAGACAACGTATGCGTATGACTCTTATAATCGTTTGAATAAGGTAGTAAGTGCAGAGGGCGTTGTATTATATGATATTGTATATGACGGAAACGATCGTGTAACAAGCAAGACAATGCAAGGAAGCACCTATACATACAGCTACGATGATAACGCACGTACCGTTACTTGTACAGAACCAAATAAGAATAAAATTATCTTCCATTATACCGAGGATTATCGCATTGAATCGGAAGAGTATAGCGATGGAACGATGAAATATTATTATGAGGAGAAGAGTGTTGGTAGTGCGAATAGTGCAGATGGTGCTAGTGCAAATGCAAAAGTTGATACGAATGCAGGAAGTGAAGCAAGTTCTAATGAACAGGTAACAGCAAATTCAAAAACAAATGCAAAGACAGTAAAAAATACTGCAGCAGCTACAGACAATAAGGATAACGAAATTGTAGCCAATAGTGTAGCAGGAAAGACAAACAAAGACACAACAAAATCTTCTGACATCACAGTAAAAGCCATGTCACAAGACAACGTAACAAATATCTTAGAATTAAAAACATTCAACATGAACATCTGCACAGGAGATATGGAAAACAACACATTATATCCACAATTCCGTATCTACAACACAAGCAGCGAAAACATCGCATTATCTGATGTAACACTGCGCTATTACTTCACAATCGATGGGGAGAATGGCTTAAACTTCTTCTGTGACCATGCAGCAATTCAAGATACGAATGTAATCAAAGATGCCGTAACAGGAAAATTCATAAAACTAGATACCCCAGAAGCAGGTGCAGACCACTACATGGAAGTTGGTTTTACAAGTGGCACAGTAGCCCCAGGAAACTATGTCGATATCCATACAAGAATCGGAAAAAGTGATTGGAGCGTATTCAAACCAAGTGATGACTACTCTCAAAATATCTCTTCAAGTTTAGATTACTTCGACCAAGTAGACATGTATTACAACGGTAACCTAGTATGGGGAAAAGGTTCAATCTCAGGAGCAGGAAGCGAAGCCGGTAATAACAATAACGGCAATAATAACAATGGCAATGGTAATAACGGTAATGGTGGAAACAATAATAACAACGGAAATACAGGAAACAACGGCAACACAAGCTATACCGAAGAAGAAATCATTCCAAAAGGAACGAACAATCTAAAACTTCAGATGTATAACGCAGGCAACAATGGAACTTACGCAAATACCATACATCCAATGATGAAGGTCGTAAACCTAGGCGAAAACATGGTGAAGCTCAGCGACATAACAATTCGCTACTACTACACGCAAGATAGTAATAAGCCACAAAACTTCTGGTGTGATTGGTCAAGTGCGGGAAGTAGTAACGTAACGGGAAGCTTCCACAGCTTGGAGGAAACATTTGAAGGAGCAGACACCTATGTAGAAGTTGGATTTACAGAAGACGCAGGTTATATTGATATTGGAGCAACCGTAGATCTTCATCTTCGATTTGCAAAAAACGATTGGACGAATTATGACTTAACAAATGACCATTCCATCAATCCAAACCAATGGTATGAAGATTGGAAGAAAGTTGATGTCTTTGTGAATGGTGTGAAAGTATGGGGCGAAGATTTAATTCCAAGTGAAGACGAAGAGCTAGAAGTCGAACACATGGATTATGCAGACAGCACCTATAAACCAGTAAAAGCGGAGATGTATAACCGAAACCGAGAGAGTAGAAGCAATGAAATCTCACCAAGATTTCGAGTATATAACATCGGTGAAGAAGCAATTAAGTTATCTGATTTGCGTTTAAACTACTTCTATACAGCCGATGGACCAGAGGAGCAAATCTTTGAAGTAGACTGGGCAGCAATCGGAAGCAGATATCAAACAAGTATTAGTAAGAATGAAATAACATGCACATTTACTGAGGTAAATGATAGTAATCTAGCAACGAAATGTATTGCCGATATTGGATTTAAGAGACCAGATATTACGATACAACCGGGCGAATACCTAGAATTACAGGTACGAATTCACCGATCAAACTGGACAAAATATGTACAGACAAACGACTTCTCGTTAAATCCAGACAGTAAGGATTATGAGGAATGGAATAAGATTGCTATCTTCATTAACGATCGTTGGGCGTATGGAAGTATCCCATTATCGTATACCGATGTAATCGACCCTAATTTAGAAGAAGAGGAAGATGCGAATTATCCAGTAGAAAGTAAGGAATCGTATACAACAACGACAGATAAAGCAGGGAATAAGACCGAATATACTTACGATACGAATGGAAATATTACAACTATTGTAGATGCATTAGGAAATACAACGACAAACACGTATAATAAAAGAGGACAAATCACCACAGTAATTGATGCTTTGGGGAATAAAACCACTTACGATTATGACAGCAAAGGAAACCTAACAAGTGTAACCGATGCCGAAGGTAATGTAACGAAGTATACGTATGGTGAAAAGGGTTATCTAACAAAGATAACAAGAGCCGATGGAAGCATTGAAACAAGAACCTATGATAGCAAGGGAAATGTTGAAACTATAACAGATGGAAACGGAGATACGGTTACATATGGCTACGATGTCTTAAACCAAATAAAAACATTTACAGATGCAAATGGTGGAGTAACAAAGTATGCTTATTCTTTAAATGGGAATGTAACCAAGGTAACGAATGCGTTGGGTTATGCATCAAAAACATCATATAACAAAGATGGACAAGTACTAACGGATACCGACCAGAACGGAAATATCACATCCTATGCATACGATAAGACAACAGGGCGTTTAAGCTACTCTACGAATGCCTTGTCAGGAAAAGAAATTTATCAGTATGATACGATGGGGAATGTTTCAAATGTAACTGCACCAGACGGAGGGATAACAATCTACACTTACGATTTATTTGGAAGAGTAGAGAGTACAACCGATGCGTTAGGTGGAAAGAAAACATATATCTATGATACAAATGGCAACACCCTAGAAGAAAAAGACGAATTAGGAAATGTTACAACTTATTCATATGATAAGCTAGACCGCGTTATTACACAGACAGATGCATTAAAGAACACCATAATGTATACTTATGATGCTCTAGGAAGAACGGTAGAAGAAACAGATGCTAATGGTGGTGTAGCAAAATATAGTTATGATAGGCTTGGTAATCTAATTAAGACAACGGATGCAAATGGGAATGTGAGAAAGAATAGCTATAATGAAATAGGCTTACTAAAGAGTTCAACTGACGCAGAAGGTAATAAAGTAACATATGAATATGATGCAGAGGGAAGAAAAACAAAAGAAACTAGTGCATTAGGTAATATAACGAAGTGGAAGTATGATAAGAATGGAAATCTAACAAAACTTACGGATGCAAATGGAAATGCAACAACTTGTACATATGACAAAGACAATCAAGTGATATCTATTAAGGCTGCTAACGGAAATATGATACAATATGAGTATGACAACCAAGGCAATATGATATCAGAAACAGATGCACTAGGAAACAAAACAACCTATACTTATGATGTATTAGGAAATCGAACAAGTGTAACCGATGCTCTAGGGAAAGTAAACAAAAGAGAATATAATAAAAGCAATCAATTAGTTAAAGAGATTGATGCAAATGGGAATGTCACAACCTATGGTTATGATAAAAAGGGTAATCAAGTTACACGGAAAAATCCATTAGGTATGACAACACGTTGTGTATATGACCTATGTAATCAACTGATTGAAGAAATCGACGAAGCAGGAAATAAAATCATCTATACATATGATGCAAAAGGGAATATAAAGGAAACAATTGATGCAAAGGGATATAAAACTACCTATGAGTACGACAAAGTAGGAAATCTAAATAAAGTAATTGATTCTCTAGGAAATGTGGCAACATATACTTACGACGGGAATAGAAACCTTATGAGACAAGCAAGAGTAGGAAAAAGTGCAGAAAAAGACCAAAGTACAAGTTATGAGTATAATAAAAATGGACAAGTAACGAAGTTAATTGATGCATTAGGAGAGTGTATAATATATACCTATGATGCGGAGGGAAAATTAGTAAAAGAAATTGCTAAAGATGGAAGTGCAACGAAGTATGAATACGACAAGGTAGGAAACCAAATAAAGATCATCTATAGCGACAATCGAAATGTCACAAAAACGTATACAAGTACAGATTGGTTAGAAACCATGACAGACTGGAATGGTACAACCACATATGAATACGATGCAAATGGACAAGTAACCAAAGTAATCGATGCAAAAAAGCAGACACTACAATACACTTGGACAAAGCTAGGACAAAAGAAGACGATACAGTATCCAACAGGAGAAGTGGTAAGCTATACATATGATAACAATGGAAATCTAGTGAAAGTAACAGATACAAGTAGCGGAACAACTACGTACACTTACGATGCATGTAATCAAGTAAAAACTAAAAAACTATCAAACGGGATAGAATCGGCATATACATATGCAGTGAATGGTTGGTTAACAAGGAGAGAAGAAACAGGAAAGACCAGCAAAGAAACATATATATATGAATATGACAAGAATGGAAATCGAACAAAAGAGACAAAGGATACAACAGGAGTGGTAGAAACGACACGTTATATTTATGATGCGATAAACCAATTGACAAGTGTAACAGATAATAGCGGAACTCGTACCTATACATTTGATGAATTTAATAATCGAGCAACAAAACAAGAAACAGGAAAAGCAAACATTCGGTACTACTATAACGATCTGAATCAGCTACTAATGACAGTAGAAGGTTCTGATGTTACTACATATACCTATGATAAGCGAGGAAATATAGATAAAGTAGAAGAGAATGGTCTTGAAAAACAAGTTTATACATTTGATTCAACAAATAAGCTATCTAAAGTGATTGCGAATACTGCTAAGAACGGAAGTGTAGAAACAGTAACAACAAAGTACAGCTATGATGGAATAGGAAGCCGAATAAGTGCCAAGGTAGAAAAAGCAGGAATGGCAACAAGCAATATCACCTATGTAATAGACCCTAAATCTACTTATGGCAATATCATTATGACGAAGAATTCCATTACGGGAAAAACATCAGTATTTACCTTCTCAGATGAAGTAATCAGTGTCGAAACATCAGGAGAAATCAGCTATTATAAAACAGATGAGAAACATAGTGTAACGGATATCTTAGATGGAACAGGTAAGGTAAGAACTACAATTGAATATGATGAATATGGTACAATAGCAAACTCAGAGGTGATAAGTACAGGTGGAAATATATTTGCTTATACAGGACATGTATATGACGAAAGTATAGGGTTATACTACGCAAAGGCAAGATATTATGATGCGGAGAAAGGGCGATTTATAAGTGAGGATAATTATCGAGGAAAACGAAATGATCCTACTAGTTTGAATCTTTATACATACTGTACCAACAACTCAATTGCTTATTATGATCCAACAGGATACTTGAAAAATACGTTTATGACAGATCTTAACTATTGGGAAGCGAAAGAACGTTTAAGAAAGAAGAAAAAGAAAGAGGAGAAGGGTAATAGTATAACTGTCGAGCAATTAGTGAACTTTGGTTGGCTCAAACCAACTCAGAAACTTGCAGATGAAATTAATGAAGCGGTAAGTATGTTTGGTATTAATAAAGGGAAATATGTAAAAGAGCAGATGATATTATTTATGGCGACTGCAGGACATGAAGCAGGTATGGGTGGTTATGGTTATATACAAGGTGGAAGTAGTTATAAATATAGGGGAGCTGGTGCTCTTCAATTGACTGGAGAGGAAAATTATAAGTCATTTGATGATTATTTAAGAGGAAATATGAATGGCTATAAAGGAGAAATAATGAAGAGTGCTAATCCATATAAAGTCGTAGCTGAAAAATATGCATGGATGTCAGCGGCATGGATATGGGCAAACCTTACACCTTCTAAAAGGAGGTTAGATGAATATATGGATGCTGGATATAAACTATATGATTGTTTTATAGTTACATCATCGTTTATTCAAGGTTCAAGAGGTGCTAATGAAGACTATAAAAAAATAGCTGCAGGTAAATATAAAAAAATTGACTATTCATCAGTGTATAATGGTTCTTATGGAATTCACAATACATATGAAGTCATTGATATTGAAGTCATTAATGGAGGAATTGTCGTTTCGTCAAATCATTGGAATGATAGAACCCAAAAATTTAATAGTGCTTATGATGCATTTGGAGGGTACTAATATGAGAAAAATTCATATTAAAGTAATATCAATCTTAGTTATGATATTAATGATGCTAACTTCATGTGCGCCAAGAGAGGATAAGGTGATAAATAATAATCTGGAAAAGCAAGATATTGAAACAAATACCGATAAATTAAAGCAAGAAGAACCGTTAAATCAATCAATAGAGGTAAGTTTGAAAAGCATAAGTCAAGAAGAATATGATAAATGGGTGGTGCCAGGATATGATGATTATTACGACCCAAATGGTGAACTTTATCAATTACCTGAATTGAAAGCATTTGACTATCCTTGTGTTGAGGGAATGAAAGATAATGAGTTACAAAATAAAATTAATGAAACAATAAAAACTGCAATTTTCAATGAAAAATTCTTTTCTGGTCCAATGTGCGGTGTAGAGATTGAAACGACTCCATGGTCGGAAGTAGATTTTCCTGGAATTATTTATAATAAGGAAATTCTAAGTATTCCAATAGTACTGTATTGGAACAGGGAAAAAGCCTATTATAAATCCATTTCGGTGACAATAGATATGAAAACAGGTGAACGACTGTTTTTGGAAGATATCATTAATCTTACGGAGGAGTTTTCATCTAAATTGCTATATGAAGAGGATTTTTTGGAGGATAAAGAAGGAGAGGTAAAGGATTATTTATATAATTATTATGTAAAGGATAAAAGTCCCCAAAGTGGATCTAGTAAGTGGTTTTTATTTGAGTTAAGAGGGTATTGGGAGGGCGATAAAAAAATAGAATGTGATTACTTTTATCTAACCAAAAAAGGGATAGTAATAACAAAATTTTCAAATAGTGGATTTCCGGAGGATATAAATATTCCGTTAGAAAGTTTGAAAAACTTTCTAAAAATACAAAGTTGGGATAAAAGTGAAACGTTACAATTGCAGAAATAAGAGGAGTGTTTAGAAGTAAAGAATGGCAGTTAGTCCAACGTTTCTAAAACGATCCAATAACTGATATCATATAGTTTGTTAAATTCAAATGAGACTATTATTTTTGCAATAACAATAGTAAAGTAAAACGTTAACCCGATGGATGAAAATCTGTCGGGTTACTTAAAAGTTGATTAGAATAACTAACGGAAAGAACTGTAACTGAAATTAATGGTGATGGAACTTCATTTGAATATGATGCAAGTTGTAACAAGGTATCAAAGACTGATGCACTAGGCTATAAAAATGAGTATGGTAAGAATGATAATCTAATTAAGCAAACCGATGTAGCAGGAGATAGCATAATCTATACCTACGATGCCGACGGAAGATTAACCAAAGAACAACAAAAAGACGGTACAAGTATAAAATATGAGTATGATAAGGTCGGAAATGAAAAGAAAATCACATATAGTGATAATCGCAGCATCACCTATACGTATACAAGCACCGATCAAGTAAAAACCATGACAGATTGGAATGGGACAACGACATACGAATACGATGCCAACGGACAAGTAAGCAAAGTGACGGATTCGAATAACCAGACAATCGAATACACATGGACGAAGTTAGGACAAAAGAAAACCATTACGTATCCAACGGTAAGTGCGACAGGAGGAACAACTGGTGCAAGTACAGCAGACACAGTAAGTTACACTTACGACAACAACGGTAATCTATTAAAGGTAATGGATACAAATGGTGGAGTAACTACTTACAAATTGAAAGGGTATAAAGGGGAAATTATGAATAGTGCTAATCCTTATAGAGTCGTAGCTGAAAAATATGCATGGATGTCAGCAGCATGGTTTTGGACAGATCTTAAGCCATGTAAAAAGAGATTAGATGAGTATATGGACTCGGGATATAAACTAGATGATTGCTTCATAGTTATATCATCATTTGTTCAAGGCTCAAGAGGTGCTAATGAAGACTATAAAAAAATAGCTGCAGGAAAATATAAAAAAATTGACTATTCATCAGTGTATAATGGTACTTATGGAAAGCAGAAGACATATGTAGTCGTTGATATTGAAGTCATTAATGGAGGAATTGTTGTTTCATCAAATAATTGGAATGATAGAACAGAAAAGTTTAATAGTGCTTATGATATTTTTGGAGGGTACTAATATGAGAAGAATCTGCATTAAAGTAATAGCAATTTTAGTTATGCTATTACTAGCATTAACATCATGTACACAAAGAGAGGATAAGGTGATAAATAGCAATCTGGAAGAGCAAGATATTGAAGTGAATCCAGATAAATTAAAGCAAGAAGAACCGTTAAACCAATCAATAGAAGTAAGTTTGAAAAGTATAAGTCAGGAAGAGTATGATAAATGGGTGGTGCCAGGATATGATGATTATTACAATCAAAATGGTGAACTCTATCAATTACCTGAATTGAAAGCATTTGACTATCCTTGTGTTGAGGGAATGAAAGATAATGAGTTACAAAATAAAATTAATGAAACAATAAAAACTGCAATCTTCAATGAAAAATTCTTTTCTGGTCCAATGTGTGGTGTAGAGATTGAAACGACTCCATGGTCGGAAGTAGATTTTCCTGGAATTATTTATAATAAGGAAATTCTAAGTATTCCGGTAGTACTGTATTGGAACAGGGAAAAAGCCTATTATAAATCTATTTCCGTGACAATAGATATGAAAACAGGTGAACGACTGTGCTTGGAAGATATCATTAATCTTACGGAGGATTTTACATATAAATTGATATATGAAGAGGATTTTTTGGATGATAAAGATGGGGAAGTAAGAGCTTTTCTGTATAATTATTATGCAGAGAGCAATATGCCACAAAGTGAGGCGAGTGAGTGGTTTTTAGTTGATTTAAGAGGATATGAGGATGGGGACGAAAAAAGAGACAGAAATGAATTTTATCTAACAAAAAAAGGCTTGGTATTAACAACGTTCTCAAATAGTGGATCTCCAGAGGATATAAATATTCCGTTGGAAAATTTGAAAAACTTTCTAAAAATAGAAAGTTGGGATAAAAGTGAAACGTTACAATTGCAGAAATAAGAGGAGTGTTTAGAAGTAAAGAATGGCAGTTAGTCCAACGTTTCTAAAACGATTCAATAACTGATATCATATAGTTTGTTAAATTCAAATGAGACTATTATTTTTTGCAATAACAATAGTAAAGTAAAACGTTAACCCGATGGATGAAAATCTGTCGGGTTACTTAAGAGTTGATTAGAATAACTAACGGAAAGAACTGTAACTGAAATTAATGGTGATGGAACTTCATTTGAATATGATGCACTGGGCTATAAAACTGCTTATATGCCATAAGTTTAAAGGCAGAATGGAGATTATATGAATAAACAGTATTTTAATAATAACCAAGGCGTTGGAGGATTTGAAGTAGGAGGATATGATAGAAATGCAATCTATCCAACAGATACGAATTGGACAAGACAATCTAGATTTGGATTGCCAAGAATTCCAAAAGTACGTTGGTCTGTTGTAGTCTCGAGCGCAATGATAGATGGAGGAAATCCGGGATTTGCAGTAGATTCGGAAGGCAATATATTAGTAGCAGATTCCGATCCATATAATCTAAACGGAAGCTGGGGACGTCTTTGGAGAATATCGAAAACAGGAGAAAAGCAAATTATATTTGAAACAGAGTTAAGACTAAGTGCTCCAGTTATAGGGGAAGATGGCGTAATCTATGCTGTTGGTTATCAAACTAGGGAAGAAGTTGCAGGTAATTTATTTTGCATACAGTCTACAGGAGAAGTGAGTTGGACTTATAAATTAGAAAAAATGTCAGTTACAAGACCAGTCCTTGATAAAGAGGGAAATATTTATCTGTATACATCTAAAGAAATAGAGGGGACATTTGTTAGTATTAAAAAAGATGGAACATTAAATTGGAGTAAGGATATCATAGGTACGATAAATGGAGAGCCGACTATCTCAGAAGAAGGAATAATCTATCTTGCATATAGTGTAGGAAAGACTTATTTGTGTGCGCTAAATAAAGCTGGAGAAATATTATGGGAGAAACAATTTAATGAAGGTGTTATGAATTCTTCTTTTAATATTAATAGAGAACAAGAGATTTATGCCATTATGAATAGTAGCTTAGTCGTTTGCCAAAAGGATGGAACAATAGTATGGGAAGACAAGGAGCACTTGCCAATCAGTACACCAGCGTTTGATTCATTCGGTAATAGTTATATGAATGTAGCACCATTTTCTGTACTGTCATTAACACCAGAGGGAAAAGAACGATGGTGTGTTGATTTTGACTGCTCCTCAAATTATTGTATTACGATAGATAAAGATAATAACGTACTTCAATTATCTGGAAAGGAAAGAAAAAAAGGTGATAGCACATTTGTTAATGCATTTACAATGAATGGGAAACATCTTTGGAAACTTGATCTAGATGGTGAAGCAGTAGCAGCTTCTATTGGGGAAAATCAGCTTCTGTATGTAATTACAAACCGATTTACTTATGGGGGAGAAATGGATTCTGGTGTGGATTGGATTTTATATGCTATAGGTGAAGAGGATAAGGAGGAATCATAATGGGAAAGAAGTACGCGAGTATTCATGTCTTTACAAAAGAAGAAGAGACAATGGCAGTAAAGCTAATGAAAGAATACTCGGCAAATGTGCCAGCTATATTTAAGGAAAATAAAAAAAGCAATCTGTTAGATGATGAAAGCTATAAGCTCCTTGCAGAGAAAATAAAGCATTTAATGAAACCAGAAACGCTTATTATTCAAGGAAAAGGAGTTATATCTATTTATGATCCAAATAATAGTTTTGAAACGATATCAGAGATAGCGCAGGAAGTATCAATAATGTCAGACACAGCAGTCGTTTATACATCTAACTTTGATGAGGATGTTTTTCTGATTGGTATATATAACAAGGGAAACTGTGTTACTAATGGAAATTATGGCGATATGTTAGAAGAATATGAGTTAGAGTCTAAGATGATGGATTGGAATGAATTGGCTATTCTGTGTGAAGATAAATCAATTGGTCTATTAGCTAGTTTGTCAAGAGATACAGATATTGAAGAGATAGAAGATTACATAGAGGAATTATTAGGTGTTCCGTTAAAACTTACTTTAGAGGAGGTTGGGGAATACCAAGAAGAGTATGTATTTGTGGCAAGTGACGAGGAAAAGGCACAATATTGTTGGAGTAGGACTTCTTTGGAATTATAGCTAGTTAGGGATTTTAAAGAGGCTATGAGGTGTTGGACGGCAGACTGTGACAGGTGTTAACGGCACTTTAAAATCGGTTACTTTGCCTGTCGTAGCTTGCATTTTGGATATAAACGGAAATTTCTTGCCACTACAACTGCACGATGCGAACGGACAAGTAACCAAAGTGACAGCAACCGCCATCTCGACTAATCATAGGACACTTAAATTTAGTTCTTCCTTTTGCGACTTCAGTACCATCACGACGCATACGAAAACCAGCCTGACAGATGGGTACACCATCTTTGTCGATGGTAAAATCATTTTTGTAAATAGGTGGTCGTCCGCCTTTACCGTTGGGATCAATAAAGGGAGTGATGCCTTCTTTACGGCAGTATTGGTAATACGGCATAGCATCATGAGCAGAATCTAATAGGAGCTTTGAAACTTATACTTAGGAAGAAAAGATTTCATTCTGAAAAAGGCTTCTAAAAAACCATGTGAATCATGTTTAGAAGCACACGAAAAATGTGGAAATACAGGCAAGTCACTTTCTGAATCAGACGAAACAAGCATGTATAAATCATAGCCATGATAAAAGCAGTCACGGGAAGAATCCCACCCGATATCGCAGTCAGGCTGGGAAAATATCGATCACAGTTGCAGTTAGCAATTCCTTTTTTCGAACAATCATCTTTGCTTATACTTTTAATATTTGTAGGAGTGACTGGCATTTTATCTTGCATATACGTTACAGGTGTTTACTTGCGATCACCAGAAGGAAGAGAAGCCTTAGAAAATGTGAAGGAAGTTATTTATAATGGAAGAAGGTATCTTGCCAAGGCAGCAACTGATTTTATAAGTTGGGTTAATAAGAAGAATGGTAAAACTAAAGAAAAGGAAGATAAAACAGAAACAAAAACAGCTCATAAGATAGGAGAGAATGGAACCAAGGTAAGCAGTAAAACAATCCAAAACCTATTAAAAGAACCTTGGATAAAAGATGCAATTATTAAGGCTTTAAAGTATTTGGGGGAAATAAAGTAATGATAAAAATTAATAATGAGATGATGAAATATATTTTGTTAATGGATTCTAATAAGAAGAGCGTGATTGAAAAAAAGGTTAAAATGTTTTTAAAAAAGGTTTGTTCTAAAATAAAAATAGTTGATGATTGTATAATTGTTATGGATTAATATAATGAATTAAAGTCAGGGGAGTTAGACCATGAAGGGATAATAGAATTGTATGGCGATTACACAGGATATGAAGCCTTTTGCAATGAGATAAGAGTAAAAGATTTTATAGAGATACCTAAAATCAATTCAATGGCTTTTTTATTAAATGCAATGGAAGCGTTAAAACAATATTTGGAAACTAACTTTTCAAAACATTCATTTACTATAATAGGCTCGCTTGAAGATACAGAAATTAATTTACGTTTTCATAAAATACGGCAAGAGGAAGAAAGTTGGTTGAGTGAAGATATAGACTCATATAGCGAAGCTATAATAGTATATACTATTATTTCTAATATACTATAGAAGATTATTCAATAGAGGTTTATACTGTTAAATGTTTTTTTTGCTTACAGAGAGTGTAAATCAATGGTTTAATACTTTTGAATTAGTTATGAAATAACACTTTCTATTCTTGGTTGGGTTTAGTGTACAAAGATAAAGGGAAGGTAGCATGGTGTGGAGATTATGTACTGACAGAAAATCCAGAGATAGGAGAGCTTGCATACAAAGAAGTGCTACAAACATTTGTTAGATACAAGGATAAAACAATTCATGTGATAGTAAATGGAACAGAGATAGAAACAACAAGTGAGCATCCATTCTGGGTAGAAGGAGTAGGATTTGTAGAAGAAGGCTTTCTACGATGTTGTTGTCACAGATATGTATGGTAATTTTGTTACAATCTTAAAAGGCGGAGTTACTAACAAAAGATAGATGGGTGCTAAATAATAGGAGGAAAGAGCTTGTGAAAAAGGAAGATGGTTATTTGGATTTTGTACAAGATAATGCCAAAAAATTAGGAAAAATATTTATGCTTGATACAGGTGAAGGGAATGATTTGGAATATGAGAAGAAAGGTTGGTATGTAGAAGAATTAAGTGGCTGGCTAATTAATGAAAATGAAAAAAGCTTATTTTTAAAGTCAATTGAGAATGACACAGTGGAAGATGTATTTCCTAATGACTTTGTATGGGTAAAGTGGAGATTAGTAGAAGATGAATTGCAGGTGTGGTTTGAGCAAGTTGTACCGTTTTAATTGGTATTAAGTAATGGGATTTTGGTATATAACTAGATAGGCTGATTAAGTACTACTTATAGTATTGTAATTTGGATAGAAAAGCAGACAGTTATCATTAAGGGACTGTCTGCTTTTGGAAATAGAAATGTGAATTACTACTGGAAAATAACACATAAAGTTTGAGTGGTATGTTTGCAATGATATTATTGCAGCAAAGTAATTAATAAAAGTATATACAGTCTAGTAATAGGAAATATAAGCAAAGAGTGGTCGATTTGTAAGTGAGGATGCTTATCAAGGAAATCCGAAAAATCCAAGTACATTAAATCCATATATCTATGCACTTCAAAATCCAAACAAATATATGGATCCAAGTGGTCATATCCTAGTACAAGTACTTGCAAAACTAGGTATAGGTGGACTATTTGACATGGGAATGCAACTGGTAGCAAACTACTTTTTTAATGATAAAACAAAAGGAAACTTTAAAGCCTCCTTTAATAAAGTAGACTGGTTGCAAGTGCTCAAATCAGCTGGTGAAAATTTATTTGATTTTAAGAACAAAAAGCTAGAATCCGCAATAACAGCCCTTGGAGATGTTGTTGTAAACTGGATGAAACAAGGAAAGAAATATAACTGTGAAAAAGCATTAAAAGATTTTGCAATGAGTTTTCTGAGTGATATAGCCGCAAGATATGTAATCAAGTTTGGAGCAGAAGCAGTAGCGAAAGG
>NZ_JAVBNS010000280.1:0-19679 GCF_031551385.1 Anaerosporobacter sp. | reverse complement strand
AATCCTACAGTATGTCAATTCATGAAAATAAAATATTTTTATATAGTCCTTTTAAAGTCTATACGAAGTATGATATAATTGACAATGATAAAAAATTAAGGATAGGGAAGAATTTTTATTTACCTATTTCATTTACAACTACTTACTACAAGGAATATGAATTGCTTCCTTCTACCTACACGAAAGAAGAAGCAAACCAGATAGCGAATGAGAAGTTGCAACTCTATATTGATAAATTAATCGAAAATGGGGTTACAATTTTAGAAAATAATGTTAAAATAGAGATCAAGGGTTCGAAATGTGTAACTTCTGGAAAACTTATTGTCGAAGAAGATGCAACGGACTATCGATCAATAGATGACAGCGAGTGGAGGAATATAGAGGCCGATGAGTATAGTGGAAACAATGATTGATATACCAGTAGAACATACGAAGAATATATTTGGTCAGTTTGACTCTTATATAAAGATTATAGAGAAAACATTGAATGTAACAATTGTAGCAAGAGACGGCGCATTAAAGGTGATTGGTGAAGATGGTAAAGTAGCCAAAGCTAAGAGTGTGTTCTCTCAGTTATTGGAGCTTTCAAAAAGAGGAAATGAGATAACAGAGCAGCAAGTGAATTATACACTTGCTCTTGGCATGGATGATAAGGAACAAGCTATCGTTGATATTGATACAGATTTGATTTGCCATACGATTAATGGAAAGCCTATTAAACCAAAAACAATTGGTCAGAAGACATACATTGATGCGATTCGCAAAAAGATGATTGTATTTGGTATTGGTCCTGCGGGAACTGGTAAGACATATCTAGCAATGGCGATGGCAATTACAGCATTTAAAAACAATGAAGTAAACAAGATTATTATGACTCGTCCTGCTATTGAAGCAGGAGAAAAGTTAGGTTTCCTACCAGGAGACTTACAAAGCAAGGTTGATCCCTATCTAAGACCGTTATATGATGCTTTGTATCAAATTATGGGTGCAGAAACTTATATAAGGAATTTGGAGAAGGGGTTGATTGAAGTTGCCCCGTTGGCTTATATGAGAGGTCGTACACTCGAGAATGCATTTATTATATTAGATGAGGCACAGAATACAACACCAGCACAGATGAAGATGTTTTTAACACGTATTGGTTTTGGTTCTAAAGTTATTATAACAGGTGATTTATCGCAAAAGGATTTACCGGTAGGGCAAAAATCAGGGTTAGATCATGCGATTAAAGTACTAAAGAAAGTAGATGACCTTGGCTTTTGCTATTTAACAAGCCAAGATGTTGTTCGCCACCCACTTGTACAGAAGATTGTTAAGGCATATGATGATTATGAGTCGAAAGTGCAGACAACTGGGAGGGAGAATCGCTATGGACAAGAAGGAAGCAGATCTGCATACAAAACAGAGGAAGAAAGAAGACACGACAACTATAAGAAAAAGCCCAGAAAGGTAAGGTCAAAAGAATGACAATAAATTTTGAGTATGAGACAGAGATACCATTAAACCTTGATTATGAGAGTATCATAACAAATGTGGTAGAAATGGCATCTGACTATGAAGAATGTCCATATGAAATTGAGATAAGTGTTGTGTTAACTGATAATGAGTCGATACGTCAGATTAATGCAGAGAACAGACAAATAGATAAAGCAACCGATGTATTATCATTTCCGATGATAGAATATGAAACACCAGCTGATTTCTCTGCGATAGAGGAAGAAGAACCCGACTATTACTTTAATCCGGATTCAGGGGAATTGCTTCTTGGTGATATTGTTATCTCGGTTGAAAAGGTAATGGAACAAGCTGAAAGTTATGGGCACTCAACAAAGAGAGAACTGGCATTCTTAACAGCACATAGTATGTTACACCTCTTTGGATATGACCATATGGTAGACGAAGAACGTATCGTAATGGAAGAAAAACAGAATGAGATACTGAATAAACTGGGAATTATAAGGGAGTAAAACGATGAAAAAATACAAAAGCCTGATAATGTTACTTCTTGTTGCACTTTTATTAGTTGGTTGCAAGAAGAAAGCAGAAAATCAACCAGAAGAGATTATAAAGGAAGAAGTAATAGAACCAGAAGAAATTGAAGTTATAGAAGAACCAGAGGAAGAGCCTGTAGTAGAAGAGGAAACACATGAAGGTATGGTGCTTAGCAAGCTAACAGGAGAGTGGGTTGCTGAAGAAATTGGAACAAAACGTCCTTATGCGATTATGTTTAATAACATTCAATACGCATCTCCTCAAAGTGGAACATCAGAAGCTGCGATTTTGTATGAAGCAATCGTAGAAGGTGGTATCACAAGATTAATGGGAATTTTTGAGGAACTTACAACAAATCGAATTGGTTCAGTACGAAGTGCGAGACATTATTATGTTAGTTTTGCTGATGAGTACGATGCTATTTATGTTCATTATGGTGAAACAAAATATGCAACTGCAAAGATTAAAAGTTTAGGTATTGATAATTTAAGTGGATTAACCGGAATTGGAACAACGGTTTATTATCGTGATAATTCAATCAAAGCACCACATAATGCATTTGCAAGTGCAGAAGGTATTAAAAAAGGTACTGAAAAGTTAAAATATCGTACAGAATATAAAGAAGATTTTGAAAATCACTTTACGTTTTATAAAGAGGATACGGATTTGACAAGTGATACTGTTGCGAACAAAGTAACATTGAAGTTTTCTAACTACACAAGTCCTTACTTGGAATATAATAGTGAAGATAAATTGTATTATCGTTATCAATTTGGTAGCAAACATATTGATTATAATACAAAAGAGCAATTAGCTTTCAAAAATATTATTGTTCAATTTGTGAAAGAGTGGAATATTGACAAGAATGGCTACCAAACAATGGATATTGAGAATTCATCAGGAAGTGGTTACTACATAACAAATGGAAAAGCAGTTTCTATAACATGGCAAAAGAATGAATCTACAAAAAAGATGCATTACTATGATGAGGAGGGTAACATTCTTACCATAAATCCAGGAAAGACATATATCGCTATATTTCCACAAGATCGTCAAAGCGATGTAGTTCTTTCAGATAAGGCATCACAATAGTTTACCAATGATAGGAGCAAAATATGAGTAATACAGCAAAAAGAAAACAGAATAATTTTATTGTACAGGGGAGTATTCTCGCTATTGCTTCGTTACTAAGTCGAATTATTGGCTTGTTATATCGTGTTCCAATGACGAATATCATTGGTGACGAAGGAATGGGATACTATTCTAATGCTTTTATTGTCTACAACATAGCATTGATTGTTTCTTCTTACAGTATGCCACTAGCAGTATCAAAACTAGTAGCGGCATATAGTGTAAAGAAAGAACATAAAAATTCATATCGTGTTTTTAAAGCAGCAACAATTGTTGCTGGTGCATCAGGTTTAGTTGTATCCTTAATCATTTTCTTTGGTGCAGATTTCTTCGCAGGAGTGATATTTAAGAGCCCTAGAAGTGCGATACCTCTTCGAATGGTAGCACCGAATATATTCTTAATGGCTATTATTGGTACACTCCGTGGATATTTTCAAGGAAAGAACACAATGATGCCAACAAGTGTATCACAATTGTTAGAGCAGATTGTAAATGCATTTGTCAGTGTATTTGCGGCGTATAATTTTATGGTGGCAAACAGTGCTTCTGCAAGTATTGCAGCATATGGTGCCTCTGGTGGTACATTAGGTACTGTTATTGGTTCTTGTGCAGCATTAGTATTTTTAGGTTTTGTTTATTTTGCCTATAGACCAATTATCAAAAAGCAAGTTAGAAGAGATACCTTATCTCATGAAGAAGATTATCCAACAATTTATAAATTGTTGCTTTTAACAATTGCACCTGTAATTCTTAGTCAAACAGTTTACCAGTTGAGTGGATTGTTAGATAATGCGATATTCGGAAATATTATGACGATAAAAGGATTTACTTCTGAGCAACATTCGGCATTACTCGGAATCTATTCTTCGAAGTATAGTTTATTAGTTAATGTACCTGTAGCTATTGCATCTGCAATTGCAGCTTCTATGGTGCCAGCAATTGTTAGAGCACGTGTGCAGGGGGCAAATAAAGAAGTTAAACGAAAGATACATATTGCAATTAAGTTTAATATGATTATTGCAATCCCATCTGCTGTTGGTATGACGGTATTGGCTCAACCGATACTAAATATGTTGTTTCAGACAAACGATGAAGATTCCGCACAATTAGCAATTCGCCTATTGGCGATGGGCTCGATTGCCATTGTATTCTATGCATTATCGACAATCAGTAATGCAGTATTACAAGGTGTTAATAAGATGAGTATTCCAGTAAAGCATTCAGCAATTTCACTTGCAATACATGTTGTCATAGTGGCGGCATTACTATACTATACAGACATGGGCGTATATGCACTTGTAATTGGTAATATTACATTTCCATTAGTGGTATGTATACTTAACTGGATTTCAATAGGAAGGTTACTAAACTATCAACAGGAACTACTACAGAGTTTTCTTGTTCCTACGATTGCATCTTTCGTAATGGGACTTGTTGCATTCTGGGGATATAAAGGCATTCATTTTCTTGTTCATTCCAATGCGATTGCAACATTCTTATCCATAGGCTTAGCAGCGTTTGTTTATTTCGTATTCTTAGTGTTGTTAAAAGGTATCACGGAAGATGAATTAAATGGATTGCCAAAAGGTCATGTGATTGTAAATGTATTAAAGAAGTTGCACGTATTATAAATTTGTTTTTGCAAAGTCGTTTTGTTTTGTACATAATTGTATAATTTGAATAAAACTGGTAATAACTATATCCAAAGGAGTGAATACACATGAAAAGGATATATGTTATTATCAGTAGTTTTTTTGCGTTAACGATTGTATTTACATTATGTTTTTATCTTAGTTATTCTATGGCACTTAAACAATTCAATAGCAAGGCAAATGAGATGGATCTATTATCCGTAAAGAATGATACTGTTGTAGAACAAGAGCTTGCAGCAACTGTTGATACAGTGAAGATTGACACAATAACACCGTTTACTAATCTGGTTATTGAAAGCTATGATATAACCACAGACACAATAGCATCGGCAAGTCAGAATATAGAAGAAGAATTACTTGGTTACACAAGAGAAGATTTGATTTCCTATTGCGAGCGTTATATGCAAAGTATTCCAGTTGAGGAACAAAACCAAGGACTTGTATCTTTTGAAGTGGAGTCTTTTTCTGAAAATAAAGTTGTAATGAAAAAAAGCTATGACAGTAAGATGATTCCATATGAGTTCTATATGGTGATTCAAAATGGATTTATAACAGTTTTTCGAAGTGATAAAAAAACAGTTTTCGAATATACCAATATTGAAGCAAAAGATTTACCACAAGAAGAAATTGATAAATTATATGATGGGATTTATATAAAAGACGAGCAAGAATTATATACGATATTAGAAGGGTATTCTAGTTAGATAAATTGTAGCTACGCATAATTATAATTTGAAGGACATAGTCCAGATATCATTACAATAAGCAATGCTTTTGGCAGCAAAATGGCAAGCAGGAGGAACTGCATGAAGAAAGAAATCATAATTATCGGTGGTGGAGCTGCTGGTATGGTAGCAGCAATTTCTGCCGCTAAGAATGGTGCAAGCGTCACCATTCTAGAACATAAAGAAAAATTAGGTAAGAAAATATTAGCTACAGGCAATGGAAAATGTAATTATACAAATTTACATCAAACCATGGAATGTTATCGAAGTGAGAATATTTCTTTTATTGAGGAGGTATTCTCACATTTTAATGAAAAGGATACGATTGCATTCTTTCAGGAACTTGGAATCTATCCAAAATCAAAGAATGGCTATCTATATCCGAATAGTGAACAAGCTTCCTCGGTCGTAGATGTTTTAATGATGGAATTAAAGCGTCTGCAAGTTGATATACGATATAATGAAAACGTGAAGGATATCAAACCGATTGATAATGGATATCAAATTGATACATTGGTGACCGTTACAGAAACAAAGAAAGGCAATGAAAACAATAATAAGAAAGCTTCAAATAGTAAGAATATATCCAAAAATAAACGAGAGAAGCTTACCACAGTTGACACGTACAAAAATAGCTATCAAGCCAAAAAAGTAATTGTTGCTACAGGTGGTATGGCATCAAGTAAACTTGGTTCCGATGGAAGCGGTTATTATCTATTAAAACAACTAGGACATACCATTGTTCCTGTTGTCCCTGCATTAGTGCAATTAAAAGCAGAGGGCGATTTCTTCGAGATGGTGGCAGGGGTTCGATGCGATGCAAGATTACAGATATTTGTAGATGGGATGGCAGTTGCATCAGAAGAAGGAGAATTGCAGTTGACGAACTATGGAATCTCTGGAATTCCTGTTTTCCAAATCAGTAGATATGCTGCAAAAGCTTTATTAGATAAAAAACAAGTACAAGTTGTAATTGACTTTTTACCACAAGTAGAATTATCTGAACTTGAGGAATTGCTCAAACAACGAATCAATGCATCTTTACATAAAACAACAGAGGAAGCATTGATTGGCTTACTGAATCAAAAATTAATACAGATGTTACTATCACAATTGGATAAGCGATATAAACAACCACTTGATATTAGTAAGCTAGCAAAAATGATGAAACAATTCTCAGTAACGATTACAGATACCAATTCTTTTGAGAATGCTCAAGTATGTGCGGGTGGTATAGATACAGCAGAGATTACAGCGACTACACTAGAGTCTAAACTACATCAAGGGTTGTATGTAGTTGGTGAATTGCTTGATGTTGATGGAATCTGTGGTGGTTATAATTTGCAGTGGGCATGGTCAACGGGATACATAGCTGGAAAGTCTGCTACGTTGAAATAAATTTTGTGATTGCAATTCTTGGTTTTTCTGTGACTTTCGCCTCGATACGCTCATCAAAACTACCTTGCGAGATATTGCATGTGAACAGTAATAGCGTGTTTCGAACACACTCTAGTATTCAGTTTTACTGTTTACCACTGGATTAAAACATGGTATACTTTAGGCAATATTGTTGAATACACGTTTGACAATGCTATAGATTTTTAGATTTGAGAAATAAGTAACAACACAACCTTGTTTTTTATATTCTCTTTTTTGAGAGAAAGAAAGGACGTGCATGATGCCATTACCAGAGGAACGAATTTTTACTATAGATGATATCAATAACCTACCAGAGGGACAACGTGCAGAACTGATTGACGGTACACTCTATATGCAGGCATCACCTAGCAGAACACATCAACTCATATCCAGTGAATTGCATTTCGCTATTAATGAATATATTAAGTCAAAAAAGGGCAAGTGTATGGCTATTGCCGCTCCATTTGATATATTTCTCAATGGAGATGAGTCAGAGTGCTTTATACCCGATATAAGTGTTATCTGCAATCCTGACATCATTAAAGAGCGAGGTTGTTATGGTGCTCCTGATTGGGTTGTTGAGATAACATCTCCTAGTACGGTACGTAAAGATTATTTTGTTAAATCTATTAAGTATCAAGAAGCTGGGATAAAAGAATACTGGATAATAAACCCCACGAAACAAAGTGTTACGGTATATGACTTCCGTGAAGATGTATTTTCACCAGTTACCTATACTTTTCGTGATAAAATCAAAGTAAACATTTATGATGATTTTGAGATTGATTTTGGACAGTTTAACTTCTAATGTATTATTAAATGTTTATAGTGCAAAACTTGACTACGTTTTCATGGCTTCTTCGTTGCTGTACTATAATGCAGGGGATATTAAGAACCGCATCGAAACAGATGCGGTTTCGCTTTTGTAGTCAATCAGTATAGGGTGGGGATATCAGACAAATAGAATTGCTCTGATTTTAGAAAAATTACTCCCAAAAAACCTATAAAACATAAAGAACATAAAAAACCATGAAAGAGAGATAAGAATCAATAATGATAAAAATAAACCAATTAAAGTTAGGTATAGAGCACTCAAAAGAGTTGCTAGAAGATAAAGTTGCAAAGACACTAAAAGTATCAAAAGAACAAATCAAAAAATATAGAATAGCAAAGCGTTCTATCGATGCAAGAAAGAAGAATGAGATATTATATATCTATTCTATTGAAGTTGATATTGCAGATGAGCAAAAAATAGTTGCTCGTTGTAAAAATCCGAATGTTGTAATTGCCAAAAATGTTGTTTATCAAGCAGTTAAAGATGGTACAGAAACGATGAAGCATCGTCCTGTTGTTGTTGGAACAGGGCCTGCGGGGATTTTTTGTGCGTTAAAACTTGCAGAGGATGGTTTTAAACCAATTGTAATTGAACGTGGTGAAGAAGTTGATAAACGTGTTGAAACAGTGAATGCATTTTGGAAGAATAATAAGTTAAATCCAGAGTCAAATGTTCAGTTTGGTGAAGGTGGTGCAGGTACATTCTCGGATGGTAAGTTGAACACATTAGTAAAAGATGTTACAGGAAGAAATACGGAAGTTCTTCGTGTATTTACTGAACATGGAGCGCCAGAAGAGATTCTATATCTTAATAAACCACATATCGGAACAGATCGTTTACGTGATGTTGTAAAGAATATGAGAAACCGTATTATTCAACTTGGTGGTGAAGTTCGCTTTAATACAAAGTTAACAGATATTCAATTTGAAAATGAAAAAATAGTATCAATAGAAGTAAATGAAAGTGAGAATATATCTTGTGAGGTTCTTGTATTAGCAATCGGTCACAGTGCAAGAGATACCTTCGAGATGTTATATAAGAAACAATTCGATATGAGTCGTAAGCCTTTCGCAATCGGTGTTCGTATGGAACATCCACAAGAACTAGTAAGTCGTTCTCAACATGGTGATAGCTATACGAAATTACCAGCGGCGGACTATAAGGTTACGCACCAGACAAGCAATGGAAGAGGAGTATACTCTTTCTGCATGTGCCCAGGTGGATTCGTTGTAAATGCATCAAGTGAAGAGGAAAGATTAGTTGTAAACGGAATGAGTAACTATGATCGTTCTGAAAAGAATGCCAATAGTGCAATTATTGTAACGGTTAATCCAGAAGACTTTGACGGAGACTCTCCATTAGCAGGTATGGAATTCCAAAGAAAATGGGAACATCTTGCCTACGAAGAAGGACAAGGGAAAGTACCTGTACAATTGTTTGAAGACTTTGAAGCAAATCGACCAAGTACAAAACTTGGTAGCATGACACCAAATTTAAAAGGCGAATATACATTGGCAAACATCAGAAATTGCTTACCTGATTATGTATGTGAATCAATTATTGAAGGCGTACATGCATTTGATAAGAAAATTCATGGATTTCATAAACCAGATGCAACTTTAGTAGGTGTAGAGACAAGAACATCCTCACCAGTTAAGATGACACGAGGAGAAACATTTGAATCAAATATCGCTGGAGTCTACCCATGTGGAGAAGGAGCTGGCTACGCTGGTGGAATAACATCCGCAGCAATGGATGGGATTAAAGTATATGAAATGATAGTGCATAGATATCGTAGTTAAGATTTGAGTTGCGAGTAATTCATCAATGTGGTATTATGGATAATTATACATAAAACTATGGCGGAAGGAATTGTATTAGAATGAGCAAAAGAGAGTTTTTAAAAGATAAAAAGCGAATTGTTATTAAGATAGGGTCATCAACAATTACTCATCCGACAACTGGTAGCTTGAATTTGAAGAAGATGGAACAACTGGTTCGTGTATTAACAGACCTTAGAAATCAAGGTAAGGATGTTGTATTAGTATCTTCAGGAGCGATTGCTGTTGGACGTAAAACGTTAGGTCTTACGGAGAAGCCCACACAGACAAAGACAAAGCAAGCATGTGCGGCTGTTGGTCAAGCAAGACTAATGATGGTGTATCAAAAACTTTTTGCGGAGTATAATCAAGTTCCCGCCCAGATTTTGATGACAAAATATACAATGATTAATGATGAAAGTAGAGCAAATGCAAGAAATACATTTGAAGAACTATTAAACTATGGAGTAATTCCTATTGTAAATGAAAACGATACAGTAAGTACGGATGAGTTAGAGTTAGAAATCGGTGATAATGATACCTTGTCTGCAATTGTTGCTTCTGTAATTGATGCAGATTTATTAATTTTAATGTCAGATATTGACGGTCTATATACAGATGATCCACGTAAAAATCCAGATGCGGAATTTATTGATGTAGTAGAGGAATTGACAGATGAATTATATTCTATGGGAAAAGGTTCTTCTACAAGTGTTGGAACAGGTGGAATGGCTACCAAATTATCTGCGGCTAAGATTGCAACCTATTCTGGTGCAGATATGGTAATAGCGAATGGTGAAAAAGTTAGTATTATCAATAGTATCATGGAAGGCAAAACGATTGGAACATTATTCAAACAACAAAAGAATGATGAATTTGACATGATAGAATATATATCGACAAACCAATATCGCTCATAAAGAATTACAGGAGGATGTAAGCAAGATGGATGATTTATCAATTAAAAGAATAAATGAATTATATAAGAAAATGAAAGAAGTAGGATTAACAGAAGAAGAGAAGAAGGAGCAAGCACAGCTTCGTAGTGAATATATTGCATCAGTAAGGGCAGACCTTCAAAGTTCTCTTGATAACATCTCTATTCAAAATGAAGATGGGACAATAACACCATTAACAAAGAAGAAAAAACATTAATTGCACGTTAATAAAAAGAAAATGGTGATTCGAGATGGAAAGCAAAGCACAAATCAGAAAACAGATCAAAGAATTAAAGAAGAATCTATCGAAAGAAGAGATTCAGATAAGAAGCAATCAAATTGCAGAGAGATTCTTTTCACAACCATTTTATAAACAAGCTGAAAATATCTATCTATATGTGTCTTATAATCAAGAAGTGAATACACTAGGAATGATTCCACGCATATTAGAAGATAAGAAGCGAGTAGCAGTCCCCAAGATAATAGATGGTACAATGGATTTTTATGAGATAACAAGTTTGAATCAGCTATCAGAAGGGGAATTTGGAATTCTTGAACCTGTCACTTGTGAACCAGTAAGTGAGAGTGAGGTATGGAATTCCTCATCAAATCTAATGATAGTACCTGGGCTTGCATTTGATAAAGATGGAGGCCGTATAGGATATGGTGGTGGATATTATGATTGCTATATTCATAAAAATTCTGAACGAATTGGACTAAAGATTGCATTTGCATATGATTTTCAGGTGCTTGAACATATTGAAATAGAAAGTTTCGATGAAAAAATTGATGGTATTATTACTGATAAGTAATGATGAGACTCACTTTAAATTAAGAAGCAATCAAAGTAAAATAAGTGTATAAACATTACCAAAATTCAGATATAGGAAAGGGGCAATTCACATGGGTTATTTAGAAGAGATTGGTGTTAAGGCAAAAGAAGCTGCTAGTTTTATGAATCGTACTGGAGTAACAAAGAAGAATGAAGCTCTAGTTGCTGTTGCGAATGCATTACGTGCGAATGCGAAAGATTTAATAGAAGCAAATGCAATTGATATTGCAAATGCACAAGAAAATGGAATGAAAGAATCATTAGTAGATAGATTACGTCTTACAGAAGAACGTATTGATGGAATGGCAGTTGGATTAGAACAAATTGTAGGTTTGGAAGATCCAATTGGTGAAGTGATTTCTACGAAAGTAAGACCTAATGGTCTTCAAATCGGTCAAAAGCGAGTTCCACTTGGTGTAATAGGTATTATCTATGAATCAAGACCTAATGTAACTGCAGATGCATTTGGACTTTGCTTTAAAACAGGTAATGCCGTTATTCTTCGTGGTGGTAGTGATGCCATCCATTCGAATAAAGCGATTGTTAAAGTAATTCAAGAGACATTGAAGCAATGTGGCATAAGTGAATATGCAATTCAATTAATTGAAAAGACAGATCGTGAAACAGCAACAGAATTTATGCGCTTAAATCAATATGTGGATGTGTTGATACCTCGTGGTGGTGCAGGATTAATTAAAACAATCGTTGAGAATAGTACAATTCCTGTTATTGAAACAGGAACAGGAAATTGTCATATATTTGTAGATGAATCGGCAGATATGAATATGGCAGTTGATATTATCGAGAATGCGAAGACACAACGTTATGGTGTGTGTAATGCTTGCGAATCACTTGTTATTCATAAGAATATCGCGAAGGAAGTACTTCCTCTTATACAAGAAAGATTGGCAAAACATCAAGTAGAAATTCGTGGTGATAAAGAAGCTTGTGCTATTTGTAGTGAATTTGTTGCTGCAACGGAAGAAGATTGGGGAACAGAGTACTTAGATGCGATTATATCGGTACGTATCGTGAATGATATTGATGAGGCAATCGCTCATATCAACCGTTATAATACAAAGCATTCAGAGGCGATTATAACAAAAGATTATGCAAACTCTATGACATTCTTGAATGAAATTGATGCCGCTGCTGTTTATGTAAATGCTTCTACAAGATTTACAGATGGCTTTGAATTTGGTTTCGGTGCTGAGATTGGTATTAGTACACAAAAGCTTCATGCTCGTGGACCAATGGGATTGCTTGCATTAACAACTACAAAGTACATCATTATGGGAGATGGACAAATCAGATAAGCATTTTATTTAAGAACAACATCTAAACCAAAGCAGTGAAAGAAGGAATCATAAAGAATGGCTTATATACATGATGTGAAATACTACGAGACAGATCAGATGGGAATTGTACATCATTCTAATTATATTCGTTGGTTTGAAGAAGCGCGTATGGATTTCTTAACAAAGATAGGATACCCATATGATAAGATGGAAGAGATGGGAATACTTTCACCAGTACTTGCTGTAAGTAGTACGTATAAATCGGTTATTAAATTTGGAGAACGTGTTGAGATAGAGACAAAGGTGATATCCTTTAATGGAATTAAGTTAATACTCGGCTATGAGATTAAAAAGCTTGATTCAAAAGATATTACAACCGTTGGCGAATCGGAGCATTGTTTTGTAAACGAGCAGTTCAGACCAGTTAATATGAAAAAATTAAATAAAGATTTCTATGAAGCAGTAGTTTCAAACTTAGAATAGTTCAAGGCTCTTTACCAGATATAGGTAAGGAGCTTTTTTAATGCATAGAAAAGAACATGCTACTAAAAATTGTAGTAAATGTGTAGAAACATTTATCCAAATTTACATAGACATTACATTTTGTTAACGCAAACACGATAAGGAATAAACATTCGTACAATACAATATAACTAATTAAAAAATACCTAGGTTGGGACTACAATACCACTTGGACGAGATTAAAATCTATATGGGGGTTGTTTGAGAGAGTATATGTTACGAAAAGTAAAAAACATAAGCAAAAAGTATGCCAAAACTGGTTATCGTTTCATTACATCAAGGGATGCGGATACGCTCTATTATGGCAGAATCTATATTGATAAGAATAGAGAAAAAATCAAAAAAGATCCGATTCGTTTTTTCTCTAAATTGATACAGATTAATTGGTTATGCTTTAAAGGCAAAACAAAAGTATTACAGGAAGAATTAATTTCTTTTGAGGAGGGAATCGATAGTTATAGTAATAGGCCGAAAGTGTTTCGTTTTGCAGAACAATTTATTGGATATACTGATTTGATAATGGATATGGAAAACTGTTTGTATGTTATGAAAAAGACGAAGGAAGAGATTTATCATGAAGTGGAAACGTATCTTGAAATAAAGGATTTTGCAAAGGTAAGAGCAAAATACGATTCTAAAATGAAAACAATCTATCAAATATATAGAGAAATGTCTGTATTTTATGGTATAGCAATTTTGCCAGATAAAGAAATAGAGCTCTATAATGAATCCATTCTATTAAATCCGTATATAACGAAAGCATTAAGTATTGTAGCGTATAATGCTGTTCGTATTACTACATATATTGATACATGTTATGACAAGAAGATTTATACAGACATTTGTGAAAAAGCCGGAATTGTACTTCATGCCATTGAGACCACATCAGATAGAGGAACTTCATTTGAGTTGATGATAAAGGAATTGTATGAAGCAAAAAAAAGGAATTGTAATAAGGAAAAGCGATATATATTCCTAACCTCGAATTATACAAAATTCAAAAAACTATATATGAAACTAGACGGTAAGATGATTTATTATCCATCTACAAGTGAATATGCAGATCGCATTGTTTCAAAGCATGTTGTGACAACCATTAATAAAGAGGAAAAGGAGTTAATGGCGATGCATCTTTTCTGCGGATTAAGACCGTTTGAGAAGAACTATACGATGTTGTACCTAAAGGAAGCACCGATATTCTTTCATTTGTTAGAACGAGTACAAAAAAGGGCAATTGCTTTAGATGCAACGGTAATTATTCTTAACGATAAAGAATCGGAACTTGAGAAATTATATCGGAAGTTTTTTGAAGCTTGTAGAATCGTGTTGTGGACACCACTTGCTAGTTATGAGCCGAAGACAACTGCCGAATGGAGAGATGTAGTAAAACAATATCCACGATTAAATAAAATTCCTGTTGAGCGAATTATGTATGCTCTTGGAATAGGAAGTATGCTAGATGGAAAAGATACCATACATACGATGATACCTAAGATATTGCAGTGTAGGCAACCTAGAGATCAAGAGGAAGTTATTCGCTATATTGATGAAGAATGTGGAGACATCGATTCGTTGCTATTATGGAATCCGATTGGTGGAGATATTATGACCAATACATTTGCAGATGGATTAAAAGCAAGTAGAGAAAATAGAAATATATATTCAAGCAATGATTTTAATGAGGTAGAAGCAGAGATAATAAGTACAATAATAGAGACAATGGAAGAAACTCTGCCTGTATTACTGGGAATATTTAATGATGATTATGCATTTGCGCTGCCAGAAGCTACTCAAAAATCTAGCAAAATGATATTATACACGGTTCTAGAAGACTATTATCAAGCAATGTATGAGGAATAACATGAATCAAGAAGCTTACACAAAATAAATTGAGTTTCGCAATTACCTATAAAAAACTCCAGGAAGGGGAATGAGGATGATTTTATATCATGCTTCAACGGTATACCATACACTATGCTGTATTGTTCATAAATTATCGATACATCGAGAGGAAGAGGCAACATTATTTATTGTGGAATATATGTTGCCAACTGCAGAATTACAATCATTTATTAAGAAATTAAAGCGTATGGATTGGTTTGATGATATACGGATTGTTCCAGAGAAGAACTTTCGATTTCAAAGAGGATTTGAATTGACAGAGGAAAGTAGTCAAGAAGAAATAGAGCTTGTTATTCAAAATATATGCAATGCGTTAGAGAACTGGTACAAACCAGGATTTAAACATTTTGATGAGTATTATGTTGCTGCTGACAATTGGTCGGTTGGAGTTTATCTATTAAAGAACAAGATTCCCTATAACTATTTTGAAGATGCAAGCGGAATAATGGGAGACACGGAACGATTTTTAAGAATTATTCGTGACCTTAATGAGACGAATTATATTATATCCAATTATCTTGGCGGAGTAGGACGTTGTAGCATAGTGAAACATCTCTACTGTGATTTAGAAAGCCAAGATAAGAATTTTTATGATACAAGAGCAATTGATTTCACAATATATAAAAGTGTATTGCAGATGAAACCCTCTGATGTAAATCAATTGTTAGAACTTTACGGATGTGACACATATCCGATAAAGCAAGAAGAGAAGAATGTACTGTTCTTGTCACAACGTTTACCGACACTGGTTATTCAAAAGATTGAAGTACAAGAGCGAATGACAGTCTTGCTTATGGATTACTTTTGCTATGAATATAATATTATTGTAAAACCACACCCGAAAGATGTATGGATTGATTACAAGAAGCTTATTTCAGGATGTCATGTAGTTGACCGAAGTGTTCCAAGTGAACTGCTTCCGTTCCTGTTAAAAGGGGAAGAAGGGCAGAATCAAGAAACTACAAAATTTTCACTTTGTATCACACCTAATTCTACATCAATCCATGGACTATCTCATATAGCAGAAGCTACGATGTGTTTTGGGAATGACTTCGAGACAAATTATGAGCGGCTTCATATCTATTACATCGTTTCTCGCTTCTTACAAGTAATACATACAGAGGAGCATGTAATAACGGATTCTATAGCGAAAGGATACCTAAGATACTTTTTGAAGCAGCAAGGTCTTGCGATAAGTTTTGAGGAAGAAGATGTATCTGCGAATAATATTTTCATTAAATCAGATTCAAATAGTGAATCTACATCATATGATATGCAGACATTTGAAACAATAATTTTTCTGAATGAAGAAAATTCATATGAATTGTTATTAAAGAAAGACTTAGTACCACAAGCGTATCGAATGATTGAGTATGAGGTAATAAACTCCATTGATGAAAGAGTAGAATGCGTTGGTACGATATGGCTCTATCTTAGTGATGAAAGGATAAGAAAGAAAATGGATAACTGGAAAGGTTCTAGGGAACTTGAACATACAGGAGCTACATTGAATTATCAACTGAAAGAATGCAACGAGTTAAAGATTGCCAAAGGAAAGATTAAGGCGATGGAATATGCAATGCAACATCCATCTGAGACGATAGAAAATAAAAAGAAAGAAGAGATTATATGAGTAGAATAAAACTATTAGATTGCACCCTTCGTGATGGTGGATACGTGAATGATTGGCATTTTGGTAAAGAGACGATTAAGACATTAATTACAGGTTTAACAACAGCAAAGATTGATATTATAGAATGTGGCTTTTTAATCGACCATATCTATGATGAGCAATATTCCTTGTTTTCAGATACAAAAGAGGTTACTACTGTTTTGGAAAATCCAGATCCATCTATCTTGTATGTCGCTATGATTGCAATTGGAGAGAAAGAAATCAATCCAATCAAGTTGTCAATGGCAGAGGAAAGTCCAATTAAAGGAGTGCGCCTAACGTTTCATCAACATGAAATTGAGAAATCGTTCTATTATGCACATATTCTTATGGATAAAGGCTATCAAGTATTTATGCAACCAGTAGGTTCTGCGAATTACGAAGATCAAACATTGATGGACTTAATTAAAAGAATTAATGATTTAAAGCCACATGCTTTCTACCTTGTTGATACATTAGGAACGATGTACCAAAACGACGTAAGAAGATTACTATATCTTCTTGATAATAATCTTGACCAATCCGTTGCATTAGGATTGCATTCTCATAACAATCTGCAGATGTCATTTGCTAATGCGCAAGATTTGATAAGTTTCTGTACCGCACGTACCATTCTAATTGATACTTCCATCTATGGAATGGGAAGAGGTGCTGGTAATCTGTGTACGGAATTATTAACAGATTACTTGAATACGAATTATAAGGCAGAGTATGAAGTATTACCACTACTTGAATGTATTGATGAATGTTTGATGCCGATTTATATACAACGTCCATGGGGATATTCCGTTGCGTACTTTTTAGCGTCTTCAAAGAATTGCCATCCAAACTATGCGTCCTATCTATTATCAAAACAAACTGTTTCTGTACGGACGATTAGTACCATTCTTGATGAGATTCCAATGGAGCGCAGATTTCTATTTGATAAAAAATACATAGAAGCATTATATCAAAGTTATCAAAAACATAATGTGGATGATTTAGAAGTTCTAAAGCAACTTCGTAATGAGATGAAAGGAAAAGAAGTTCTTGTAATAGGTACAGGAAAGGCGATAAAGGAAGAGCATGAGAGAATTGCTACGTATATAGAAGAGAAGCATCCTTATGTAATTGCTGTAAATTCTACTCCAAAGTTTGAAGTTGATTTATTCTTTATCAGCAACGAACGAAGATATCGCCAACTCGAAAAGAGTATTGATCACAAGAAAGCAATCTTTACGTCCAATCTTATGAATCTAAAGCAAAAGGTAAGATATGTTAACTATGCAGAATTATTAAATACTTCTATGGATGTATCAGATCAAGCGGGAATGATGGTTTTGAAATTACTTGTTAAAACATCTGCGAAATCCGTTGTACTAGCTGGATTTGATGGATTTAGTGAAAATCAGGTAAATAATTATAGTGAAGATAGATTCATTGGCTCATCAGAACCAGAAGAACTATCAAAGAAAAATGAAGCGAATGCAATCCAGATTAAGAAACGTGCAAAAGATTATAAGATTTCATTTTTGACGAAATCATTATACAATCAGGAAGTTGCAGCGGCAAGCAATTGTTAGGAATAAAGTAAATTACATTTTGGAAAGGATATTTATGATATGAGTGATAAAAAAATAAAGCTAATTGCAATTGATATTGATGGTACATTGGTGAATTCGGATAAGGAATTATCTCTTTATACAAAACAAGTACTTCGTAAGGCAATTGCTAACGGAATACAGATAATTCCTTGTACAGGTAGAATTATCAGTGGGATTCCAGAATGCATTACAAAGGAACTTGATATTTCCTATATCATATCTGCTAATGGGGCTAATGTATGGGACGTAAAACAAAAATGTTCTATTTACTCTGAAGGTATGAGTAGTAAATATGTAGCAAGTATGCTTGCTATTATAGAAGAATATGATTGTTTGTTTGATGTATTTATCGATGGAGGTGCATTCGCAGAAGAAGATCGATTAATTATCAGCAATCGTTATGTAGGTAATAATTCATTTAGTCAATATATTACGAATACAAGATATGGTGTTAATAATCTTAAAAACTTTGTTATTGCAAGCAATCAACCAGTAGATAAGATAAATCTGTTTTTTAGTGATTTAGAAACTCGAAATGAACTTATAGAAAAACTAAAACCTTTTTCTGAATGTGAATTTTCCAGTGGTATTTCACACAATCTAGAAATCACGAAAAAGGGAATTCACAAAGGAAAAACATTGCAAGAGTTAGCGGAAAAATTAGATATTACAGTGGAAGAAATTATGGCAATTGGCGATGGAGAAAACGATCTTGATATGTTAGAAGTTGCAGGAATATCAGTTGCTATGGAAAATGCTGCCGAGTCCGTGTTAGATATGGCTCAATTTATTACGAAAAGTAATGATGAAGATGGCGTTGCATGTGCAGTGATAAAATACATGGAGGAATTAAGAGTATGAAAATAGTTGGAATTATACCTGCAAGATATCAATCAACACGATTTGAAGGAAAACCATTAGCTGATATCTGTGGAAAACCTATGATATGGTGGGTTCACCATCAGTTTAAAAAGGTAGAAGAGATAGAGGAAGTCTATGTTGCAACTGATGATGAACGTATTGAAACTGTTTGCAAGGAATATGGAATTAAAACAATTATGACAAAGAATACTCACCCAACACATTTAGATCGCTTGGGTGAAGTTGCAGAAAAATTAGAAGCGGATTACTACATTAATATTAACGGGGATGAACCTCTTATGATGCCTGAATATATTCGTTATCTACTTCCGACAGAGACAGATTCCTCTGTGTTCTATGCTGCCAATGCAATGACGTTAATTAAAAGTCCGGTTGAAGTAGTAGATACAGCAAGAATTAAAATTGCAACGGATATGCAGGGATATGGTATGTATATGTCAAGAACTCCGATTCCTTATCCAAAAGATTCTGCGGAT
>NZ_JAVBNS010000187.1:0-5086 GCF_031551385.1 Anaerosporobacter sp. | reverse complement strand
GGTGTAAAACAAAGACCGAAGACGGACCAGTTTGCTTTTAAATCAAAAATTGTGTGCATAAATGTAACTTGAAGGACGTAGTCCTGAATAGTTACGATATTATATATTAGATCATATAATTAAATCGTGCCAAACGGATATCTGTTTGGCACGATTTATAATTATTTATATTAATATTGTTCTACAGGATTTTCTGTATATTTGCATTCAAAGTTTGAAAATCTTGCAGTATTTGATGCAGAGGAATCACTAGCATATAATCCAATCATAACACCAGTGAATCCACCAGCAACTTCAGAGGATAGATATCGAGTATCTCCATTTCCAAGTATGATTTCTTCACCATTGATTTTAACACCAAAACTGTAAGAATAATTACTTGCATGAATTATAAGTGTAGCGTTCGCGTCTGCATTAACATCAAGTTGATGTTCCACACTCTTAATATTACCAATATTAAGTCGTTCAATAACTTCATATGAGCCTTTGCAATCCTGTTTTTCACGAATGGCAATATCATAGTGATGCTTTTCGTCCATATATATTGTGATACCAGCTTCACCATGATCAATGCTTACATCACAAGTGATTGTTCCATTAAAGTCTCTTTGTCTTAAACCAAGAAATGTTGGAGTATCAGCAGCATCTAATGTAACGGTTGTTCCTGTAAGTGTAATGTTATCTTCCTCTAATTGATAGTTTTCGTATTGAGGTAAACGAAGGTAACACCAGTCTCTATTCCACTTTGTATTTTCAAATGTATAAACTCTCTTTTCCTCTTGAACAATATGTTCAGGAATTCGAGTTGTGTCAAAGGTACGTGTTGTTGTACCGTTATCTCCTGCAGTAAACCAACCATTTTCATCAAATGTCACAGGTGTTAGGAATACCTCACGTCCTAAGTGATGGTAAGTTGCCCATCTTCCGATTTGGCGGAATCCAAGAGAAATAAGCCACCAATTGCCAGCATTATCTTCAATCAAATCGCCATGACCAATACCTTGAACTTCATAGCCACCTAGATTTCGGTTTGTTAGAACTGGATTCTTTGCATAGCCTTCAAATGGGCCATATGGAGAATCTCCTACTGCATACGTAACCATATGACCAAACTCTGTACCACCTTCTGCTGCTAGTAGGTAGTATTTGTTATTCATCTTATACATATGAGGGCCTTCCAGATAACGACCGCCAGAGCCTTGCCATATTGTACGGCTTGGTGTTAATTTCTTACCTGTAGTAAGTTCAATCTCACATTGAACAATTCCAGGAACGCCGAAATCATCACTACCATTACTCATAAAGTATGTCTTACCATCTTCAAAATATAGGGATGGGTCAATACCGCCTTGGTCAACATTGATTGGTTCAGACCATTCGCCAGTAATATCTTCTGTCCAAACATAGAAATTTTGATGTGTTGTATCGTTTGTTGTCGTCATATAGAAACGTCCCTCGTTGTAACGAATCGTTGGTGCAAACACACCACCTGAACTGTTTACTTTATCTAATTCGATTTGACTTTTTCTTGTTAAACAGTGTCCGATTTGTTCCCAGTTAATTAAATCTACACTTTTAAAAATCGGTACGCCTGGGAAGTACTGCATGGAACTGCAAACCATATAGTAAGTATTACCAACTTTGCATACGCTTGGGTCTGGGTAGAATCCTTTTAGTATTGGATTATTATATTTCATATGATATTTCCTCCTGATTTTTGGCTTATTTTATATAATTTGAAGTGAGTATTCGTAACAAGTATTCAAGAGTGACGTTATACTCTTCAAGTTACAACTTGACTTCCTTTTTTACTAGCACTATACTGAATATAGTGTATCATTATCAAACTGGTAAAAACAATGAATATTCGGTCATAAGTTAGCACAAAACAGACATGGAGAATCTATTATGTATGAGATGAAATTAGAGCTTTTTACGAAGGATCAAAACTTTCCTTTTTTTATTCAATATGGACACCACTCTGGTGACTTTTTTATGCATGTTCATAAGGATTTTACGGAACTTGTAATTGTAATAGAGGGTACTGCCATTCATGCTGTTGGAGAGGAATCTTATGAGATTAAGAAAGGTGATATCTTTGTAATTGGGAAGAATACGGCACATGGATTTAAGAATTCAAAAAACTTTCGTTTATGTAATATCATGTTTCGACCTGAATTAATGTTTTCAGAAGAATATGATATTAAGAAGTCAAAAGGGTTTCATGCCCTGTTTGTGTTAGAGCCATATATAACGAAAGAATATGTATTTCAAAGTAAGTTAAGGCTTAATTTTGCGGAATATGAGAAAGTTAGTATAATGCTTGATGAGATGATGTACGAATATAGAGTACGACAAGAAGGTTGGCAAGAAATGCTGAATGCATGTTTTATGCGTTTGGTCATCTATCTTTCTAGGGCATATAAATTACCAGAGCGGGTTGATGCTCATGATTTAATCTATATTGCTAATGCAGTATCCTATATAGAAAATCATTTTATAGAAGCGCTTACGGTAAAACAATTAGCGGAGATGGCATATCTTTCGGAGAGACATTTTTCAAGAGTATTTAGTAGTACCTATCATATCTCTCCTATGCAGTATGTGATTAAGTTACGTCTGCACTATGCCAGTTTATTGTTAAGAAATACTTCTACATCCATTATGGACATCTCTGTACAGAGTGGATTCAGTGATAGCAATTATTTTGCACGGCAGTTCAAAAAGATTTATAATTGCTCTCCTAGTGAGTACAGAGAACGGTTGTGAAATATTCGTCTAGTCTTTGATGAAATTCGTTCTCTAATACGGGTAGATTCGTTCCTTTTAACACGATGGAATGAATCTTTACGTTACGAAATATCCACGTCTCTTTCCAATTTAGCAAGTGAAATGTATATGTAAATTCTTCTCCAATACTAAACGGTTGCTCTTCTAAAACTGTATGCGTATTATGGTTACATATTTTTTCACGAATTGAATTACGGCAATGTGTGATAAAACAATCTTCCGCTTCCCCAAAGCTTCGTTCTATATATGCCTGCGAAGCATGGGCTATCTTGTCAATAAGCAAATCAACAACTCGCTTATGTCGAACTGTCTTTAACATCTTCGTCAAGACCCATTCATTCCATTTGGAAGGTCGTTTTTTGTATCGATGAATCCATTTTTCCATAGAGGAATCGTTTGCTTCCTGTGCTATTTGTAAAAAGGCTTGAATTCCACGCATAGAAGTAATAAATGGTTCTTCCTTTTCCCATGAAACACAGATGTAATTTCGCAAAGGGGCGAATTCATAAAAGGAAAGTAAATCAATTTCGTCTTGTGTGCATACCTTTTTATTAAGAAACTGATATTTATCCTGTAAAATACCAAGTCGATAGTTGATTTGTCTTAGGTATTCATCACCCTTTACCCAAAAGTGACCAATATTATGATACTGGTAGAGAGTATTCTCTAGTGTTAACCTTGAGAAACGGATGGTAAAGCTATTGCTATTGCCTTGTCTTACACTAAGAATATAATCATCACCGACATGATCAAGAGTTCCTTGAAGGGAGTCTTCATTTTCAGTTTCGTATGCTCCTATCATAACCGCATTTTCAAATACAAGAAAACTTTCAATTGCATCATTCATCATATATACGATGTGGTATTGTCGCTCTTTCTTTTTCTCTATCAGTTCGAATACATTTTCTTTTAATATCTGTGCGAGGTAAATAAATTCATCTGGACAATCCTTATGCAGTCCAGGTAAGTATTCTTTATACTGTTCCCAAGTTTCTATATTCATATGATTTTTCCTTATTTATTCTAATATACATGGTAATGATTAAAAGAAAAGATTAAACAAACCTAGAAGGAAACCAATAACAGCACCTAGATTAACAATCATTCCAAGTTCATTTTTCATAACGGACATAATAAGTGTCTCTAGTTCTTTCACATCCATAGTATTGATTTTTTCTTCAACAATTCCTTGTACATCAAATGCACTAACAATATCCTTCGTGTGTTTTTCAATCATAGAATTATAGAGTTGATTTACTAGCGTTTCTAGTTTACGTGAATCAACATCTCCAATGATAGAATTGATGGATTGTACTTCGAGCATATTGACTTCATTCGTAATATACTCTTCAATCTTATCTCTTCCACCTTCTTGCACATAGCTATCTACCTTATTACCAATTGGTGTAGCTAAAGATGCAATTAAATCGTCATTAACAAACATGGCTAACATACCGCCTTTTTGTTTTAGGGCTGCAGCACCTTCTGTTGCAATAATATTGCCAGCATCCATGGATAAGAAACCAGTTGTAATCTTATCTGTAATCATTTCGACTAGTAACTCTTTCTTGTCCTCATAGCCCTCCTCACCGAGTGCAGATTGAGCAAGTTCTTGAATGGAGGATTCTGTTACCACGTCTTGAATTCCATTAACGATTCCGTTCGAGATGGTTTGTCTCATACCATCAGAAGTAAGAATTTTAGCAAGCTCATCTTCGCTTAATAACGCATTACCAACTGCCTGACCAATCGCATGTGCTAAAGCAGGCTTTCTCTTTGGAATAATTCCTGGTGTAAAAGGTAATGTGTATTTTCCGATTTTAACTGGATACAATGGGCGAAACAGCATCTTAACGGCAATATAGTTTGTACAATAACCGATGATGCCTCCAATAACAGGGCCTGATAGTATATTAATAATGTTCATATAATCGTTCCTCTTTTCGTAATTTGTATAAATATCAGATTTGCATATTGAAGTATACACCATAATTGCAGTAGATTCAACCTTATATACTATCTAAGGTAAACCAAAATTCGCTTCCACCAGATTTTTTACTATGGCAATATATCTCGCCGCCATGCTGATTAATAATATATTTGCAAATGGATAACCCAAGTCCTGAACCAGAGATGTTAGAGCTACGAGATTTTTCGGCGCGATAGAATTTATCAAATACATAGGGAATGTCTTCGGCACTAATTCCAATACCATTATCAATGACATGAATGCTTAAGATATTGTTTTCACGTTTGGCGACTAATTTGATACAGCCATTAAGTGTATCTGTGTACT
>NZ_JAVBNS010000296.1:0-3440 GCF_031551385.1 Anaerosporobacter sp. | reverse complement strand
GAATAAACGTACCATTGTGAATTCCCATTGATTGAATATAATAAGGACGCTGTGTTCCCGGAAGAATATCTACAATAATAATTGTCTTCCCTTCTATTTCTTGCAACGAAATATCCGGAACAATCAGAGGCTCACAACTATCCGAAATAGCATTTATAATAGCATCCATCGTCTTGAATACGGTTTCATTACTTATTCCAGTCACTTTATAAGTATCATCCTTTACGCCGAATAGTAATCTTCCACCATTTCCATTCGCAAAAGCAACTACGGTTTTCATATACTTAATACTTTTTTCTGGCAAAGATTCTTTAAACTCTACTGTTTTTGATTCACCAGCAAGAATTTCTTCCATTAGCATGTTATCACTTCCTTTCAATTTCATTTCTATCTAGATTAGATTTTACTATATCTTCAACATTCTTACAACATCGATATTGTCCAAGTAGATATATTTTAAATTTCTCCATTAGCATTTGTAATTTACATATTAGACTCATCTTCTCTATAAAACTCCAAAAAACAGAGTATTTTCTTCTATTTTTATTGATTTATGGGTATCTATGCTATATAATCATAACAACTAATTAGATAGAGCCTTAAACTTAGAAAGGATTCATTATGAAAAAATCTCTTATACTAACACTACTTTGTGTGCTATCTTTTACTGCTTGCAATAGTAAAGATAGTAAAATTGAATCATCATTAACACTTAAATCGTCCACTACAAGTAATGATTTAAGTGATGATATAAGCAATGAAAAAGGTTCCTTTACAAATCCATATGACGGAGAAAATGAAACATTTCAAATTACTTGCCAAGCCCCACACTATGGAAAAGAATCTGAAATTGTTTTAGAATTTTCGAATACCTATTTATGCAAAGAAAAAAATGGTTGGATGATACAAGGTGATGTTTCTTTTATTTCTGGAAATGATTCTATTCCTATTCATATTAACGATTATGTTACGGTGTTATATTATAGCAAAGAGGGGATTATTGGATATGGTCGCAACACCTTATTTGACAGTGATTCAAGCAACAATAAGGAATTTGTATTTGCTAAAAATGAAGAAGGCTCCACCACCTCAAATAGCTTACTTGATGGCTATATATATAGTCATATTAGATATAGACCATTTGAAATAGAGGCTCCTGAATTGGGGTGCATTAGTTATTTTGATGGAAATGAATATAAAGAAGTGTTTTTTGGTAAATACACTGGTTATAAGAATAATACCATTCATAATAATAGCAAAATCAAGCCAATATTCACCACGACATCTTCTTCTACAGCTAACCGTATATACACTGATAAAGGATCAATTACCAATCCTTATGATGGGTTAAATGAATCCATTCAAGTTACATGTCAGGCTCCGGGCTATGGTAAAGAATCTGAAATTGTCTTAGAATTTACTATCGGCCTGATTAGAGTTAGGGCTGGTTGGATGATAGAAGGGACAATCGCTTTTATTTCTGGAAGTACTGCTACTCCCATTCATATTGATGATTATATCAATGTCTTATACTACAATAAGGAGGGCATCGTTGGATCTAACCATAACATTCTAATGGATTCTGATTCTGAGGATGACGAAGGATATGTTTTCCACAACCCTCTAGAACGGAGTAATAGTAAAAAAATTTTTAGTGATGGTTATATCTATAATTTTCTTAATCGTGACGACTTAAACGGACAAGTTCCCAAAATTGGCTCTGTCCAATACTTTGACGGAACGGATTATCAAGAAGTATTCTTTTGTAGATATTCTGGTCGCATACCTAAGGGTATAGATGATTAATCTTAACCTAACAGAGCGCAAAGAACTGCATTCATCACAGTTCTTTGCGCTCTGTTATTATCTCATATCACTTCATAGTATATATAATAATACTACGATCCACTCTACTGCTCACTAGAAATCAACGACATATTTCCTTCTAAGCAATACTCTCCATATCCAAATGGAAGAATAAAATGCGTTCCTTTCTTGATAGCAACGCCATCAACAGTTCCTTCACCATCGATTACACTATAGATTCTGAACTTGTTATCCTGCTTCAATGTAACTGAACCATGAACATCTTGCTTATTCACCGTGTAGTAGGAACAAGAAACTAGTTTTTCTTGATCCATTGCATCACCTTTTACTAATTCACATTTTACAGAAGCAGAGTCCACGTCAAAAGGAGCTTCAATAACAGCAATACTCTTTTCAATGTGCAATTCTCTTGGTTTACCATCTGTCAAACGGTTATAATCATACACACGGTATGTAATATCACTGTTTTGTTGTGTTTCTAAGATTACTGTTCCACCTTTAATTGCATGAACTGTTCCAGGATTGATTTGGAAAAAGTCCCCCTTCTTAATAGGAATCGTACGAATGAATTCATCCCAACGTCCGTTAAGAATCATTTCCTTCACTTCTTCGTTATCATTTGCATTATGTCCAACAACAATCGATGCATCGGCATCACAATCTAATATATACCAACATTCTGTCTTGCCTAAAGAACCATTTTCGTTCTCTTTCGCATAACTATCATCGGGATGTACTTGAATGCTTAAATCTTGTTTTGCATCAATGATTTTAATTAATAGTGGAAAGCTCTCCCCCTCTTGATTGCCAAAAAGCTCTCTATGATTCTTCCACAATGACGATAATGTTTGTCCTTTATATGCACCAGAAGCAACCACGCAATCACCATTGTCATGCGCACTTACCGCCCAACACTCACCCGTATGATCGCTCGGAATTTCATAGTTGAAATCATCACGTAATCGTGTACCTCCCCATAAAACTTCCTTCATAACTGGTTCTAAGAAAATTATCTGTTCTGTATTTTTGTTCATATTATTTATTAACTCCCTTTTTATTTTACTTTTAAAATCAAACTCTCCAAACATTACTAAATATAAATGAATACTTGACAATCTTTATTTATACTACAATTTACCTGTACTTGTGTCTCAGCGAATACGCGTTGAAAATATATCAAAGTTTTGCTCAAAAATTTAATACACAAGTACATCAATTCATCTTATCAAGTGCCAACTTAATACATCCCATAATCCCTTGATTATCATTTAACTTAGGAAATACAATATAATTCTCTATGTCACGTAACTCTGGTGTATCAAGATATCCATTTAATAAGCGGATTACTTCTCTGTGAATAATCGGCATCACTTGTTCTTGGTGCATAACACCACCTCCAAGTATGATTCTTTGTGGAGATAACGTAAGAATATAATTTACCAAGGCTTGCGCGATATAGAAGCCTTCCAGTTCCCATACCTCTTTATTCTCAACTAATTCATGTCCCTTCTTGCCATATCTGCCTTCAATTGCTGGTCCAGCAGCAAGCCCTTCCATACAATTTTCATGATATGGGCAACAACCTTTGAACGTATCTTGTGGGTGCTTCGCTC
>NZ_JAVBNS010000201.1:0-8347 GCF_031551385.1 Anaerosporobacter sp. | reverse complement strand
AATAAGTCGTTCCTTTTCTTTACCTTCCTGAGCACATTCCGTTAGCAAACAAACCGAATTCAAATTCAGTCTTATTGGTTGCTTGGGCTCTCCTTTGGAATTTCCGCTTAAATATTCACCACTAAATATGGACCATGACTCAAATACATCTTCTTTTTTATTCTGTATTAAACCAAAAGCAGCTTGTGAATTCGGATGAACTTTTAGTTTTTGAATTCGAATGAAACGTTCCTGTTCATTTAATTCTGCTTTCTCTACATTTTCCTTTTTAGTTATTATATCTGCTAACATAGATTCCATTTCACGTTGTGCTTCTTTATCCGTTAACGAAAGAAAACCCGCAAACACATTTGGAAATAGAAATTTCCTCTCCCCATGAACAAAATCTACGATTAAATACTTATCCTTTAACTCCTTAATGATTCCATTACCAAACTTAACATGACTGATTGCCTTACCTTGTAACTGCATTTCCATTCTCCTTCCATAGCTTAAAAGTTTTCATTGTATAAAAAAGAGAAGAGCTTTTCATATCTATGCTTACTTAGCACAGTACCAAAAGCCCTTCTCTTAAAAAGACGGTTCTTTTTTTATTCAATTATTCTTATTATAGCATACTAGAAAAAATAAACAAGTCCCAATTATTTAAAATCTATACTTCTACCTATAAGTAGTACTCTAAATTATCATCCTTCTTCATATTGAATAAATCAAAGATTCTATCTCTTGCTAATATAAAGTCATCTGATGTTCTGTCTCTATTCTTTAGTGTTTTTAAATTAACAATACTCTTAATCTTGCCAGGGTTTGCAGACATTACAACGACACGGTCAGCTAAGAATACTGCTTCTTCTATATCATGTGTAACAAATATAATCGTCTTTTTGGTTTCATGGCAAATCTTTAATATATCATCTTGTAGTTTCATTCTTGTTATTGCATCAAGTGCTCCAAAAGGTTCATCCATAAACAATACTTCTGAATTGACTGCAAGTGCTCTTGCTATTGCTACCCTTTGCTGCATTCCACCTGATAATTGATATGGTCTTTTCTTCTCAGAGCCTTTTAACCCTACCATATCTATATATTCGAGAGCAAGCTTACTACGCTCTTCTTTTGGTATCTTCTTTGTCTCTAATCCAAGTTCCACATTCTTTTCAACCGTTCTCCATGGTAGCAAACCATAGTTTTGAAAGATTGTTTGATAATTGATAGAGGGATTTTTCACTTCCTTACCTTCAATCAAAACCTTACCTTCATAAGGATGAACAAAACCTGCCATAGCATTTAATAACGTAGATTTTCCACAACCAGAAGGACCTAACAGACAGATAAATTCTCCCTTCTCAACTTGTAATGATACTTTATCAAGTGCTTGAAAAACGGTATTATCCTGATTAAATTTCACGGAAACTTCATTCACATCTATGTACACACATTTCACCTTACTTTCTAAATCAATCATTTACAATAAATCGGTCTGCACCATATCCAAACTTAACCGCAATAAATCTTTCGAACAAACGTATTAATACATCTAGTACCAATCCGATTAATCCAATTGTAATCATCGTAGCTAATAATGCGTCTGAACGAATACAATTCTTCGCATCCATTACCAAGAATCCAAGTCCTGACTGCGCTCCTACCATCTCGCCTGATACCAAGAATACCCATGAGCTACCAAGTGCCAGATGTAGGCTCGTAGCAATCTGTGAAAATATTGCTGGAAACACAATTTTAATCAACGTCATACCTCTTGAAATACCAAAATTCTGAGCTACTTTTAGATAGATAGGATCAATACTTACTACCGCAGTAACTGTTGATAGCAATATAGGGAAAAATCCAGCAATAAAGATAATAACAATAGCTGGTGCACTACCGATACCAACCCATAATACGATAAATGGTAGCCAAGCAACAGGTGCAATTGGACGAATCAATTGCACAATTGGATTTACATACGCGAACACTTTTGGAAACCAACCTAGTATAAGTCCTAGTACTACTGCCAAAACTACGGCTAACAAATATCCACAAAAAAACCGAAACAAACTAATACCTATATGGCTAAATAATGTCGCATCTGAACTGCTTCCTCGTAACCCTGTTGTTAACAATTCTTTGAAGGCATCAAGTACCTTTAATGGTGCTGGAAATAATGTTGGATTTATATTGAATGCCGTAACCAACACTTGCCATATAAGAATTAGTATTAGAAATGAAACAATTATATTTTTAAATGATTTTAATAATTTATTCATAATAACCACTTGCTCCTCTTCTAAACATTAAGGAATGTATACAAAATCCTCATATGTTGGTGGATTTTCATTAATACCATATTCAACAACCTTCTGGGCTAATACATCATACTCCTCTTTTGTTATCTCCAAATTATCAAAGTGTATCCATTGTAATGATTCCTTTAATGTTTCTTCCTCTTGACCAAGGTATTCTTTTGCTACAGACAAAGCTGCATCTGCATCTAATTTGTTTCCTGCCTGTCTGTAATAATCAATAAATATATCCGCTGCCTCTTTATTCTTCTCAATAAAATCATTACGAAGTATTAATGCACAGCAAACAGAATCTTTCCATAAATCCTCTGTGTAATACAATACATGACCGAATTTCTGTACAACAGATTGCGCACCAAATGGTTCAGCTACACAGTATCCATCAATTGCTCCACTTGCAAGGGAAGATGGCATCTCCGATGGAGCTAGTTGTGTTACTGTAAGGTCATCTGTCGTAAGTCCAACCGTCGCCAGCATCTCGTTCAACAAAATATTATGAGATGACTGACTTGATGGAATTGCAAATGTTTTTCCTTTTAACTCTTCTACTGACTGAATATTATTACTAACAACGATAGCATTACCATCTCTATGACCAAGTGCTACTGCCTTCAAATCAATTCCTTTATTCACGGAGCTCATTGCTAACTCGATTAACATTGACGCACCATCAATCTTCCCAGAATTCAAAGCGTCTGTAAGATCTGTCCATGAAGTAAACTTCTGTAACTTAATTGTGATATTAGCATCTGCGCTCTCTAATAATGCTTTTTCTTCTAAAACAGCAAGCCCATGAGTAAGTGGAAGATACCCTATTGTTATTGTTGTTTTTGAACTATCTTCTTTCTTTGAAGAGCCACATGCTGATAATGATAGGATAAGAAGAATACTTATTAATCCTAAAATGATATTTTTTTTATTATGTTTCATAAAAACCATCCCTTCGTATTAAACTTCAAATAAATCTATACATATTGAATCATTGATAACTATTCCGTATTATGCATCTTCAGTTACTAACCTTTGAATAGTTACGGATTTACCCAACCTAACGCTTTTCTCTTTTCCTTAATATCTTCAACCATCTTTTGTCCTAACGCCACTGGATTCACATCTACATACATAGCTGAATGTAATGTTTCCTTCGTTGATTCTTTCAAGAATTCAATCACTTTTGATGAACCATGAATTGGCGCTTCTACACAGTGGTAAGAGCTAATTCCCATCAGACGGAATCCTAATGCAGCATCAATTCCCTTCTCATTTGACCATTCTGGTGAAGAGAATGCGAATGGCATTTCATATAAGTTCTTTCCAACTATACCTGCTAATCCTGCAAATATTCCCGATGTTCTGCAGTTATCAATACACTCTCCTACATGCCAAACCGGAGGCATATCTGGTGATAAGAATTCTCTTAGAGAATCTCCAGTTTTGCTATAAGCTAACTCAGAAGTTTGACAATATCCCATCTTCATAAGCGGGAAGGAAGCACAACCATTTGTGAAAATTAATACATTGTTCTTCAATAATTCATTTGCAACATCAATAATCGCTTTTTCATATAGAACTTTAGGATTATTACAACCTACAAGGTTAACAATTCCTAGTATTTTTCCTTCTTTCAATGCTTCTGCTAATGGATTTAAACTTCCATAATGTTTATGTACATATTCTAGTGAGAAACCAATCTCTGCCTCCACTTCATATGGTGGAATAAATACTGGCATTCCCTTTCTTGTTTCAAAAGTTTCAATTGCTCGTTCAATAATTCTCTCTGCAATTCTTTGTGTATCTGCTATATTAGAATGGTGATGATCATATCCGATATGCTCTGCCCCTGGTAGTCTCGCTGAATCACTTGTTGTTACAACTGTTGTCTTATAACATCTAGCAACATCCATAATGGCAGGATACACTTCTTGAACATCAGCAACCCATAAATCCAATGCACCTGTTCCAAGTACTAATTCTGCACTTACTGCATTTGATAGAGGGATTACCCCTTCATAACGATACATCGCTGACAATCCAGAACAGCAGATACCATAAAACTGAATTCCCTTTGCTCCCTTTTCTTTCGCAAGGTTCACATACTTCTCACTCTGTCCTGTTTTCACAATTTCCTTCACTAGTACTGGAAGATGACCATGTACTGCGATATTTACATAACCTTCCTTTAATGCTCCAACATTAATCTTAGATGTTACTCGATCTCCTACACCAAGAAGTGCATCTGTTGCAATTGAAGTTCCTACAACACCACTAAATGTAAAGGATAATCCACAACGAAGGAACTGCTTCATGATACTTTCCCAGTCTCCATCTATTGCTGAACCCGATTTATGATAGGCTTCAAACACTTCATGGTAAGCACTGATTGGAAGTATGTCTAACTCCTCCCATACTTTTCTTCTCTCTGCTGGTGCACAAGCCTGTATTGTTTTATATGTCTCTGGCTCTGTTCTTGATAAATCTTCAAGTAAAACATTTGCCAAATCAATTGCTATATGCTTTATTTGTCTACGTTTTGTCTTAATTCCAAATGCTTCTGCCATTGCAATTACTTTATATTCCCCTACGATTGGAATATCCATCTTACCTTCTGCTGCCCATTTTAGCATTAAGATTACTTCTCTCGCATGCATACCATGTTGTGCAACACCTGCTGCTGCCCCTCTTAATAGATTTCTGGCAACAATTAAATCTGCATCTGCTCCACAAACGCCTCTTGGACTTTTCGCTGTTATCTTACAAGGCCCCATATTACAGATTTTACAACAAGTTCCTGATAGTCCAAAACTACATTGTGGTTGCTGCCTGTCAAAACGATCAAACGCTGTATCATATCCGATTTGTTCCATATGTAATAACATTTCTTTCACCGCTAAATCTGGTACATTATCTAATACATCTTGTTTTGATGGAAATGTCTTTCTATAAGCTGCTACTGCCTGCATGTAATCCTCTGTGAAAACTTCTTCGTGACTATGTTCAAATTCATTCCCTTCGGCATCTACATGTTTATGACTGTGACCTTTCACTGGTACTAATACTTTAGAAACTCCATTCTCATCAAATCCTATAATTGCACGGTGATTATGTGGTTCAACACCTTCATGGTTATGTTCTTTACTCATATGTAATTCCTCCTTGATATCTACAACTTTATTTCGCTTTCATAAATGTAACTGAACTACGTTCTTCGAAGTTACATTTATTTATAAATATACATTTTCCCCTAATATTATTTATAATTCATATAGATTTTGTATGTTTTCTATTATAATAAAACACATTTCCTAGTTTGTCAATAGGTTTTATTTACTTTGAAATATTTATACGATTATGACTCGTTAATACTGTTTTATATGCTATAATGGGCAGAGACAAAACAAAGCAAACGATGACAGGAACAACTCATTACTTTCCACTATACTGTAAGAAGAACAGGAGGGCTGAACATGGAATGGATAAAACTATTACAAAAAGCGATTACTTATATGGAAGAACATATTTTAGAGAACATCAACTATGAGGATGTTGCTGCAACAGTCTGTATGTCGAGCTATAATTTTCATAGGACATTCAGCATTATGACAGATATGACAGCGAACACCTATATCCGAAACAGACGTTTATCACTTGCTGGACAAGAGCTTCAAACGTCAGATATATCCGTAATTGATGTCGCTTATAAATATGGATATGAAACTCCAGAAAGTTTTTCAAAAGCATTTTCCAGATTTCATGGAGTTACGCCAAAGCAGGCAAAGGTAAAAGGTACACAACTCCGCTTATTCAACCCACTTGTCATTAAAATTACATTGGAAGGTGGTAACATTATGGATTACAGAATTGAAAAAAGAGGGAAACAAAAATTTATTGCGAAGGTAAGAGCATTCAGCAATGAGATTATGAACGATGAAAGCGATCACAGCATACCTGATTTTTGGAAAGAATGTAATGAAAAAAATAGTGTTGAAGCAATTAGAAATCTTCGACCAGAAGGAAAGCGTGATTTATATGGATTATGCAGTCCTACAAAAAAAGATTCTGTCACATTTGATTATGGAATTGGCGTTATTATAGATGAAGAAACAAATGTGGACGATTTAGATGTACTGTTAACGCAGGGATTTTCCCTTTGGGAAACAGAACCTATTGAATATGCAGTGTTTAAATGTATGGGAACTGATGGTGATTGTATCAGTCAAATGTGGAGTTACTTTTTTAAAGAATTCATACCTAATACAAAATATAATCAAACTGAAGATACGGATTATGAAATTTATTTTGAAAAGAGCGAAGCAGGTATGTTTTGTGAATTGTGGATTCCTGTTGTAAGTTAGTAGAAGCAAACTATGTCATAATCTTAAAAACAAACAGAGTACATGATTACAGATATTAAATGCTGTAAACTTAATCAACAGAGATGAATGTATTCATAATCTATTCTAAAATAAAAGTCCTTCAGCCTTACATATTGGGCTGAAGGACTTTTATTTTCTTAATATCATATCAATAAAACTTCAAATAATGTCATCTTACTTCATATCATTCTTAACTTTCTCAATAAATTCACCAACAGCAAGAGTCCCCATATCCCCTTCATCTCTACTTCGTACTGATATTAGATTCTCCTGTTTTTCCTTCTGACCAATAATCAGCATATAAGGAACTTTATCAAGCTGTGCCTCTCTGATTTTATAGCCAAGTTTTTCATTACGTGCATCAAGTTCAACACGAATTCCTGCTTGTTTCAGTTGTTTAAAAACATCGTTGGCATATTCCATATAAGTTTCTGAAACAAGTAGAATCTTCGCCTGTACTGGAGCAAGCCATACTGGGAATTTTCCTGCATAATGTTCAATCAGTATTCCGATAAACCTCTCAATTGAACCAAATATAGTACGGTGCAGCATAATCGGTCTGTGCTTCTCTCCATCAACTCCAATGTATTCTATTTCAAAACGCTGTGGTAATTGAAAGTCCAATTGAATTGTTCCGCACTGCCATGTTCTGCCGATAGAGTCTTCCATATGGAAATCAATCTTAGGGCCATAAAATGCACCATCGCCTTCATTTATGATGTATTCCATCTGCATTTCATCCAGTGCCACTTGCAATCCTTGTATTGCAATTTCCCAATCCTCATCACTGCCAATGCTATTTTCTGGACGAGTAGATAATTCAAGACGATACTTAAAACCAAACTTCGAATACACTTCATCAATCAGTCTTATAACTCCCTTGATTTCCTCTGTAACCTGTTCCTTTGTCATAAAAATATGCGCATCATCTTGAGTAAAACATCGAACTCTCATCAATCCATGTAACTGCCCCGATTTCTCATGGCGATGAACCAAACCTAGCTCTCCCATTCGAATTGGTAACTCACGATAGGAATGTGGCTGCAATTTATAGACAAGCATACCACCTGGGCAGTTCATTGGCTTAATTGCATAATCTGTATCGTCAATTACTGTTGCATACATATTCTCACGATAATGCTCCCAATGACCAGAAGTTTCCCATAACTCACGATTTAACATCATTGGAGAGGATATCTCTACATAATCCTCTCTTTTATGAAGTTCACGCCAGTAATCAATTAGCAGATTTTTAATTACCATCCCTTTCGGTAGGAAAAATGGAAATCCCGGCCCTTCCTCTAACAGTGCAAATAATCCAAGTTCCTTCCCAATCTTTCTATGGTCACGTAACTTTGCTTCCTCTACTTGCTGCAGATATTCATGTAACTCACTTTGCTTTGGAAAGGAAGTTCCATAGATTCGAGTTAACATCTTATTCTTTTCATTTCCCTTCCAATACGCACCTGCTATTGATGTTAATTTATATGCTTTAATTAGACAAGTATTCGATACATGTGGCCCTGCACATAAATCTACATATTCCCCTTGTCGATACATTGTAATAACTGCATCTTCTGGTAGTTCCTTAATTAACTCTACCTTGTAGGACTCATTCTGACTCTCCATCTGTTTCAATGCTTCACTACGACTTACTTCAAATCGCTGCAA
>NZ_JAVBNS010000077.1:0-4602 GCF_031551385.1 Anaerosporobacter sp. | reverse complement strand
TTTTAAAATGGCAAGAAGAAGGAATAAGACAACAGTGCTTATGGGGTGTGGCCTTGGTCCTTTAAATACACAGAAGTATCAATTATGTGCAAAAGAATTAATAGAGTTAAGTGATAAAGTAATATGGAGAGATGAAGCCTCAGCTCAAATGTGTAATACGATGGTTGAACGTTCGGATATATATGTGCTGGATGATCCAGCGATTATTTCGGCACAGCAATATTTAAAGGAAAAGGTAAAGCAAAAAGAGAATTATGTGGCTATAAATTTTAGAGAGTTCCCAAATGAATATGGACAGAATAAAAGTCTAACAATAGAGGAAATACGCATTTTGCTAAGAAAAATAGCTGAGAATCATGAGGTTCGGTTAATTCCGATGCATACTTTTTTTATTGGCGGAGATGATAGGGATTTTTTTGCAGAAATTTGTGATGAAAGTATACATGAAAAAGTAGTTGTACAATATAAGCCACAAAATTTGCATGAGTTATATGAAACATATCTAAATGCTCAAGCATGTATAGGAATGCGGTACCATTCAGTAGTTTTACAAACAATTCTAAATGGTAATAATTATATTATAGATTATACAAATCCTCAAAATGGAAAAATTTCTGGGTTTCTTCAATATCACATGCTAGAAGAGAAGTACGAAAAGAAATATTTTAATTTACAGAACACTCAAAAATGGGATTTAGAGGAATGCTTAGCGCAACTGGAACGAGGAGACTGTGTTGAGTTTCCGCAAATAGACAGTATGGAAAGATATTGTGAAATTATTAAAATGTAATATGGGAGAAGTAAAATGTCATCAAAGAAAAAAGCAACATTGCTGATGCTAATATTGGCAATATTGAATAGTGGATTAGTTGCTATATTTAACTTAATATATAACAATCTCATTATGAGAAATTATGGCTCGGATATAAATGGACTGATTTCTACGTTAACGCAGTTTGTAGGTCTTTTTGCAATTATTGAAGGCGGATTTACTACGGCAGCAGTAGTGTCCATTTATGAACCATATACCACAAAAAATTATGAGAAACTGAATGACATTTTATATACTACCAAGAGGGTATATGTAAGGATTGGTCTAATCATTACAATTGCGGTATTGGCAGTAGGAACAATCTACTTGAAGTTTATTGATAGCCCATTTTCTTATAACCGAACTTATATGCTACTAATTGTTACAGTAATGTCAACGTCATTATCTTTGTGTTTTCAATCAAAATATACAGTATTGCTTCAGGGCGTGAATCGAGAATATATTCAAGTAGGAATTAGTTTGATTGTTAAGACGCTTACTTGGATTTTGTCAATTGTATTGTTGGTAAGCTATGCAGATATTATTTGGGTTTATGGGATTAATGTTTTAAATATTATTTTGAATATTGGATGTAACAGATGGTATGAAAAGAAAAACTTTCAATTTGCTACTTATAAAGGGAACTATGATAAACGTCTTATAAAGGGAACTGGGGATGTATTGTTTCAGAAGATTGCGAATACATTATTCACATCAACGGATTTGGTCCTTATTTCGTCAGGAGTGGGATTAGCAGCAGCAAGCGTATATAATTTGTACCAGCAAATATTTCGTTCGATTTTCGGATTGTTATCATCAGGAGTACAAGCTCCCTTTAATTCATTAGGACATTTGTGGAGCGAAGGTGACAAGCAAAAAATTGACTATTATTTTAAAATGTATTTTAAAATTACATTATTGGCATCAACAATTATTTTTACAATTACAGCTAGTTTGATTGTAAACTTTGTGTATGTATATACAATAGGTATTAATGATATAAATTATGTGCGAAGTGAATTAGCAATACTCTTCTTTCTTCAATATTTTGTTCAAATTATAAATAGGCCTTTTGGAACCATGCTAAATGTTACAGGAAACTTTGCGAAGCAAAATGTTCAATGTGCGGTTGCGGCAATTGCAAATTTAGTTATTTCCATTGTATTAATGGTAAAATTTGGAATATCGGGTGTCATATTTGGATCTTTTATTGGTACAAGCATTATTCTTGTCATGAATATTTACCAGTGCCACCTCCTGGTGGAGGGACTTAAAAAAATGGTATTTGAAATTATAGTGAATATGGGCGCAAGTCTTGGGTTAATTACATATGCCTTGCATTTGGGAAATATGGCAACCAGCTATTATGAATGGATAATACTGGCAGTTATATTTTCTCTAATTGAGGGAGTAGTGATGTATGCGCTTAACTTTGCTTTGGACTATAGATGGATGGCTGAGTTTACAAAGGGTATTATTAAAAAGATATATAGGAAAAGGGAGAGAGTTAGATGGAAAAGTGGAACAGAAATATATCAATAAAAGAACTTATTTGGAAAGTTATATTTGAGTGGAAGAAAATTGTCCTATGTGCAATTATCTTTGCTGTTATAGCGACAGCATTACGTTACTCGAAAGACATGAGAACGTATGAAGCTGCAAAGATAAAGCATGAAAAGGCTGTAGAGGAACAAAAGGAAACAGGCTTAAGTATTATCGAAGAAAACTTTAGTGTTGAGGAATTACAGCAAATTCAGGATGCAAGTGCATTACAAAAAATAGCAATCGAAACAAGAGAGTATTTGGAAAGCTCTATTTTAATGAGCATTAATTCTTTTCAAGAAGATGTCATAACCCTAGAGTATTATATTGGTGCTCAGAATGCCTATGAAGGCGAGGATACAAGGGAAAACTATGTACAGGATATTGTATATATGTATAAGAAATATCTTAAGAATGAAGAGCTTATAAAAGAAATATTAGATAGTACAAAGTTGGATATTGAACCAAGATATATTGAAGAATTGATCTTTGTTTATGCAGAACAAGGAAGTTCAATTTTTACCATTGAAGTAGTATATCCTGATAAAGAGGTATTGGAAGACATGGTTAGTGCTGTGAAGGTAGCGCTAAATTCGTATGGAGAAACATTAGCACAGAAAATGGGAAGCCACGAACTTGTATTGATAGCGGAAAATGCTAGCGTGCGAGTGGATGTCAATCTTGGTAAACGCCAATTGGATTATCAAACTGCTATGGATTCCTATCGTAGCAAATTTAAGACCTTGAAGTCGGTGATGACAAGTGCACAGATAGCTAAAATAGGAGAAAGTCTTGAAAATGAAAGTGAAGAAAACATATTTAAGATGCAAAGCCCATCGATTAGTAAAGTATATATGATTTTAGGCGTGTTTGTAGGCGCTTTCTTGGCAATTGTTGTGATTATCTGTTTTGCGCTTTTTGAAACAAGACTACAGTTTGTGAATGAAATGGTTGAAACTTATCAATTGCGTTTATTTGGAACATTAGATAGAGATAAAAAAAGAGTTGCACTAGATAGGTTGTTGTTAAAGATTAAGAACCGAGGAGACAAAGGAAAACTTACGAACACAACGATGAAGATTATTTGTACAAATCTTGAGTTGACATGCAAGAATCTTAGTTTGGATAGAATATTTATAACTGGGACAGTAATGAATGCAGCAGAGCAGAAGATTGTTGAAGAGATAAAAGAATATATGGCCAAGATGGGTGTTGAAGTAGTAACAGGGGAAAATATTTGTTATGACGAGACTTCATTGAGAATAATGGCAGAGGTTAAAAACACCATATTGTTAGAGCAGATTGGCGCTTCGCCTTATCGTGATTTAGAGAAAGAAATAGAGCTAATTAAAGAATATGATGGAACTGTGTTAGGGTGTATCATCATTGCATAATAAAATCAAAACCTCGGGAATTAATAAAATTTCCGAGGTTTTGATCTTATATATAGTATCTCATAATTTTTCGATTTAGCTCTCAATATCTTCACTTGCTGCCGCGGCAGAAACAACAGAAGAAACGACCGCTACAATAACAGCAACAATAATAATTAATAAACCACCTGCTAATATAATAAACATAATAATCCTCCATGTATTTAAGTCTGATAATAAATAATTTTACAATGGTTTGTATCTTTCGTCAAACTTATCTTGGCCACAAACATGACGCTCACCTAAATCTTCATAGATAATGTAGTCTCCCTCGCGGATAAAGATGACGCCACGTCTGTTTTGGATGAATGGGCATACAATAGCACCATCGGGACGTGTTACTTTAACTACCCCATCAGCAACAATCCAGCCATTTGTGACAACCTTAGTCCATAATTCAAAACCATCTTCCATACCTTGGTCTAATTCATATTTTCTCGCCTCAACTTCTAAAGCGCTTCTTCTATATTTTTGCATAGGAATCCCTCCTCTATTATGTATTACATCTTGTACACATATTATAAACTAATTGTGAAAAATTAACAATGTATTTAATTGAAGAAATACACAAATAGGGACAATAGAAAGAATTAAGTGAAAAAGAGAAAATGAATTGTCTTGTTTCAAGTTAAGAAGTATAATGTTTTGTAGAGAAAATTTGCTTGCAGCTCAAATTTGTAAGCACCGAAAGGATGTAATTGTTAGTATGAAACGGATTGTGACAATACAGGATATATCATGTGTGGGGAAATGCTCTTTGACAGTAGCACTGCCTATTATTTCTGCAATGGGGGTAGAAACATCAATTATTCCTAC
>NZ_JAVBNS010000012.1:0-5004 GCF_031551385.1 Anaerosporobacter sp. | reverse complement strand
CCGGCTCATAACCGGTCGGTCCTGGGTTCGAGTCCCCGAAGGTCCATTTAGTTAGTTAATGACTTACAGTAATAATATTTAGTTTGGCCTAGTGGCTCAGTTGGTTAGAGCGCCGCCCTGTCACGGCGGAGGTCGAGGGTTCGAGTCCCTTCTGGGTCGTCACATAGTAATTGTGTGATGATTAATTTCATAAGATATGCTTATTATGAACAATAGTTTATAATATCCCATGGGATCATAGCTCAGCTGGGAGAGCACCTGCCTTACAAGCAGGGGGTCACAGGTTCGAGCCCTGTTGGTCCCATCTATGCCGGCGTGGCGGAACTGGCAGACGCACAGGACTTAAAATCCTGCGGGCCTAATCGCCCGTACCGGTTCGATTCCGGTCGCCGGCATATCAATTAAATATGTGCGTTTAGCTCAGCTGGATAGAGCGTTTGGCTACGGACCAAAAGGTCGGGGGTTCGAATCCTCTAACGCACGTACAAAGACATCGTAAAGTATTTACGGTGTTTTTTTGTATATTAAATTTTAATAGAAAATTAATTGTCCTCTTATTTACCAAATAATTATAGTGTGTTAGAATAGTAAATAATTTAGCGAGTGAGAAAGCCTTTAGTATAAGAAGGGAGTGACATTTATATGACAAAGGAAGAATTCATTAAAGATTTAAGAGAGAGTCTCTACACAGAAATTCCAAGTATAGAAATAGAAAGTAATATTCGTTATTATAGCGAGTATATAGATAGTCAAATGAGTAATGGCAAAACGATGGACGAGGTAATGTCGGAGCTAGGTGACCCAAGATTAATCGCAAGAACGATAATAGAAACATCAAAGTTAAGTGGCTCTAATAAAGGGCATAGTAAAGTATATCAAGATGAATATAGAACTGCAGATGATGATGCCTACACTAATAATGAGCAAGGAAATGCAAGGACGTATAATTTCGATGGGAAAATACCATTGCGACACCGTATATCTGGGACAGTTATATTAATATTAATTCTTATGCTTATATTTTTGGTGGGAAGTATTGCAATTAGATTATTCTTTAGTATAGGCTTACCATTGCTGTTAGTGTATCTATTGATACGAATTGTTACCAAAAAATGAGGACAAGAAAGACTGTAAAATACCGTTTTTTTCAAAAAAATATATAAAGTATTTTAAATTAATATAAAATGAAACACCGCCGAGGGGGAGCCAAGGCGATGTTTCGATGAGGGGAGTATAAATAATTAATAAGGGGTTATATAGTGTATTAAAAAGCTCTTCGAAATGAAGAACAGGTTAATACACTCATATTATATACCAATAGTAACTAAAAAGCAACAGTTAAAAGAGTAAAAAACCTTGTAAATGAGAGGAAATTAAATCTAGAATAGAGAGTTGTATCATTGCTTTTATGTAAAATAGTTTACGTTTATTAAAAATAAAAAAATATGATGATTTAAGTATATTTTTATTTGAATTGTAAATACTATCTTCTGTAGTAAAAATAACTTACTTTTTAGGAGGATCTAAAAATGAACAACTATCAAAACAACTCAAATGAAAATTGCGGTAAAAACTCATCAAGTAATTCATCAAGCAATTCATCAAGCAATTCATCAAGTAATTCAAGCAACTACCAAAATGCGAGCCAAAACAAAGCTTCAAACATTAGCAAAGATAAAAATTCATCAAAGAATTCTAATAGCCAAAACTACAATAAATAGTAGTACTTAAAATAAGTATTATATATTTATGTAATAGCAATTAGAGAGATGGGCTATCGTGTGTATCTAACTTATTAATTAGATACTAACGCGATAGCTCATTTTAATTGCAAAACAGATTCTGACATAAAACATTGTGATATGTAAAATAGAAACATAGAAATATGATAAATATAAGAAAAAAATGCACCAATTGTCGTTTTACTGAATAAAATATAGTAGAATGGTTGGTGATAATATGTGTTTTGAAACAATCTCAGCGAAAGCGTTAAACTTATATATGCAAAGCCGTGATTATATATTAATTGACTTAAGGGATTATGCGGATTATAGAAGAGGGCATATACCGGCAGCCATAAATATTCCTTACGATGATTTGATGGGTAATATAAATCAATTGGATAAAAATAAAAAGTAAATCTTTTATTGTGATAGAGGTAGCATGAGTATGTTAGCATCAAAGGAGTTATGTGCTGTAGGATATTCAATAGTTAATGTATATGGGGGAATACATGCATACAGAGGTGTTATGGAAAGATAATATGGGTGAAAACAAGGAATTTGGTTGACTACAATTAAAAAGTGATTTAATATTAAATAAATATAGAGCCCCTTGCTTAAATGGATTAATCTAGGGGCTTTATCTACTTATAAGGAGATTATAATGAATCGATATGAATTTATTGCACCATGTCATTTTGGTATGGAAGCAGTTTTAAAAAGAGAAATCTTGGATTTAGGATATGAGATTGTACAAGTTGATGATGGAAGGGTAACATTTGCAGGAGATGAAAATGCTTTTTGTAGAGCAAATATATTCTTAAGAACAGCGGAACGTGTATTGTTAAAGGTTGCTAAGTTTAAAGCGGAAACATTTGATGAATTGTTTGAAGGAACAAAGGCTGTACCATGGGAAAACTATATACCTGTAGACGGAAAGTTTTGGGTTGCAAAGGCAACTTCTATTAAGAGTAAAGTATTTAGCCCATCAGATATTCAATCTATTATGAAGAAAGCAATGGTAGAAAGATTAAAAGGTGTATATAAAGTAAATTGGTTTGAAGAGTCAGGGAATTCCTACCCAATACGTGTTACATTTTTAAAAGATGAGATAACGATTGGAATGGATACTTCAGGAGAATCACTTCATAAAAGAGGATATCGTAAATTAACAAGTAAAGCACCTATTACAGAGACACTTGCTGCAGCGCTTATTTTACTCTCACCATGGAATAAAGACCGTATTCTAGTAGATCCTTTCTGCGGATGTGGAACAATACCAATTGAAGCAGCCTTAATTGGAGCTAATATTGCACCTGGTATGAACCGTTCATTTATTGCAGAAGACTGGAAAGAACTGATACCTAAGAAATGTTGGTATGAAGCGATAGAAGAAGCAAATGATGTAATTAGACATGATGTGGAGATGAATATTCAAGGTTATGATATTGATGGAGAAATTGTTAAGGCTGCAAGAGAGAATGCGCAAATGGCAGAAGTGGATAAATATATACATTTTCAACAGAGGGCAGTGAAGGATTTAAGTAATCCTAAAAAATATGGCTTTATTATTACAAACCCTCCTTATGGAGAACGTTTGGAAGAGACCTCGTTGATGCCACCTCTATATAAAGAAATTGGACAAGCATTCAAGGGTCTTGATACATGGTCTAAGTTCGTAATTACAAGCTTTGAAGACGCAGAAAAATATATGGGTCAAAAGGCAGATAAGAATAGAAAAATCTATAATGGTATGTTGAAGACATATCTATATCAATTCATGGGACCAAGACCACCAAAGAAGAACTAGGAAAGGAGCACATGATGAGTAAACGAATAATCTTTGCGACAGGAAATGAAGGAAAAATGAAAGAAGTTAGAATGATTTTAGATGATTTAGGCTATGAGATTCTTTCTTTAAAAGATATTGGCTATGATAAGGAAATTATTGAAGACGGAAAAACATTTGAAGAGAATGCTTTGATTAAGGCAGTTCAAATTGCAAGAGAAATGAACGAAATCGTATTGGCAGATGATTCTGGTTTAGAAGTAGATTATATGGATAAACAGCCAGGAATCTATTCTGCAAGATTCTTAGGTGAAGATACTTCATATCGTGTTAAAAATCAATATATTATAGATCAGTTAAAGGATGCGAAGGAAGAAGAGAGAAGTGCTCGATTTGTTTGCGCAATCGCATGTGCATTTCCTAATGGAAAGACGCTTACAACTCGTGCTACAATTGAAGGTTATATTGGATATGAAGAACGCGGAGAGAATGGATTTGGATATGATCCAATCTTTATGGTACCTGAGTTTAACTGTACAACAGCAGAACTTGATTTAGAGAAAAAGAACCAAATTAGTCATAGAGGCAAGGCGTTAGAAGCAATGAAAAAGCTAATATCTGCTTAATGAAGTGGAGGATGATATGAAAGTTTTAATCGTTAGTGATTCCCATGGAAGAACGTCCTATTTGGAGGGAGTTATTAAAAAGGTTGGGAATATTGATGCATTTGTTCATTTAGGCGATTTCGAGGGGCAGGAAGAATACATTCGCAGTCTTGTTACGTGCGATACATATATTGTATCTGGAAACAACGATTATTTTACCGATGTGGAGAGAGAGAAAATTGTTACATTTGGAACGTATCGCGTATTGTTAACACATGGTCATCGTTATCATGTTAACTATGGAACAGATGATTTGCTTCAAACAGCATTAGAAAATGGATTTGACATTGTAATGTATGGGCATACACATAAACCAAGTGTAGAGTATCGAAGGGAAACATATATAGTCAATCCAGGAAGCATATCTTTACCAAGACAAGATGGGCGTACTCCTTCCTATATGATTATGGAAATTGACCGTAAAGGCGAGATCTATTTTAATATTAATTATTGCAAATATAATTAAATACGAGAGTTGGCAGGCCTTTTGGAGATGTAATTAGGTATACTTAAATTTACATTATTGTTTGAATAAAATAATATTTTTAAAAAATTAAAAAAATTTAAAAAAGGTGTTGACTTTTCTTTTTGGGTGTAATATAATAATTCTTGCGTTGAGGCGATGTAGAAAACTGTTGAAGATAAGTAGTAATAAAATTCAAGTAGGTTGGCCTTAACAAAATAGAATACGGGGTGTGGCTCAGCTTGGCTAGAGCGCTTGATTTGGGATCAAGAGGTCGCAGGTTCGAATCCTGTCACCCCGACTTATATGCGGGTGTAGTTCAATGGTAGAACACTAGCCTTCCAAGCTAGATACGTGGGTTCGATT
>NZ_JAVBNS010000203.1:0-3089 GCF_031551385.1 Anaerosporobacter sp. | reverse complement strand
AAACAAACGGTATCACAAGCACCTAGAAAAGTGACGTATCAAGCAACTGGTGTAACAAAGATACTTGTTCCTGCAAGGTTTGTAGCAGAAGCTTTTGGTTATACATATAGTTATAACAGTAGTAAGGCATTAGCAACACTTACAAGCCCTAAAACAGCGGCGCTAAATCTGTATGATTTTAAAGAAAGCAAATGGTTTACATATCGTGGAACACAAGGAAAAGTAAAAGTTGATGGTAAAACTGTTGATATTACAGGATTGCCAAGTGTGTTACATGAATCTACTACAATGATTCAAGCAAAGAAAGTTTTTTCATCTTCATCGATAGGTGCTAAATATACTTATAATTCTGAGGAGAAAACGGTAACATTAGAGAAAGATGATACTATTGTTGTAATGACATTAGATAGTAAAGAAGCAACTGTGAATGGAAAGAAGAAAACACTACCACATGCACCTATGAAACTCAAGAATAAGGCCAATGGAACTACTTATATTATGGTTCCGGTTAGTACGGTTGCAGAATACTTAGGTTATGACTTTGCATGGGATAGTTCTTCGAATACTTCTATTATAACAAAGAAAGCAGAAGTTCCTGAAACACCAGATACACCGTCTGAAGAAGAAATGCAATATGCAAGCTTTGGAGTTTCAGATACTTACAAGAGTACATATGAAGCACTAAAGAATGCAACATATACAACAGAGGTTACTTCGAATTATTCATCAACAGCAGTATTAGGAGATTTGGTTAAATCGACTCAAGTTTATGCTGACCGAGAAGAATTTCAATTAAATGCATATTCGACATTTAGTAAGGTGAATTCCTATTATACAACAGATAATTCGCTAATCATTGATATAGAACAATCGACAGCAACAAATAATACATATACATATAGCAATAGTATTATCAATAGTGCGACAGTAACTTATAATGAGGCATCTCAATCAAGTAAACTTGTTTTAACAACAAGTGTAAAGCAACCAAAATATGAAATTAAATTATCAGAAGATGCTATGACATTAACGATTGTTGTGTACTATAATTACATTGGAAAATTAGATGTAGACTATGATTACTATACAGATTTAGTATCGTTAGAAATGCTATATCCTGCAACTATGAATGTAACTTCAGATGAGACACAAATTTATATTGATTTACCATACACAGTAAATAGTCTTGGAAACCTTAATTATGAGATTAGTAATGGATATTGTGTGAAGGGTGTAGCATCAATTAATAAAGATAACACAACGACAAGGATCACTTTGAAGAAAGTAAAAGATGGTATATACTATACTTCGCAGTCAGGAAATATGCTTTCATTGGTTTTAGTATATCCAGACGAGACTTCAGAACTTTCTTTGAAAATTGCTTTGCCAAGTGGAGTAAAATATTCGCAGGTGACTACAGAAGATTTATATACGAAAAATCAATTTAAGATTATTATCCCTGGTGATTATGTAAGTTTCTACAATGAAAATCCTGTTAAAAGCTATTCAAGTATGATTAGCAAGACGTCAGTATCGTTAAATAGTAGTGGGAAAACAGAAATTCTCGTTACTACACTAACGTTACAAGGATTCCGTTTGTCGGAGGAAGACTCATTCATAGGGGTAGAGGTGGCAAATCCTCGAGATATCTATGATAAGATTGTAGTTTTGGATGCAGGACATGGTGGAACAGATACTGGCGCTATTGGAAGTGGAGTATATGAAAAGACATTAACATATAATATCTTATGCAAATATGCAAAGGAATATTTTGATGGTAGTGATAGTTCTGTAAAAGCATACTGGACGAGAACAACGGATACATTTATTACATTGGACGATAGAGCTGCTTTTGCAGAAAAAGTAGGAGCGGATTTATTCATTAGCCTTCATATGAATTCGCATACAACAGCTACACCACAAGGTACAGAAACATATTACTCAACAGTGAATAATAAAACGGCATCTAGTGGTTTAAGCAGTGCGAAGTTGGCAGAGATATTCCAAAATGGTATCATTGATACGTTCGGTTTTACAAACAGAAAAGTAAAAACAGCAAATTATGTTGTTATTAAGAATAATACAGTTCCTGCAATATTGATTGAATTAGGTTTCATATCAAACAGTTCTGATTTAGCAAAAATCAATAATGCGACAAACCAAAAGAAATATGCAGCAAAATTGTATCAATTAGTGGAAGAAGTATTTGATAAATATCCTACGGGCAGATAGGCATATGGACATAATGGGAGGATTGAAATGGAACGAAAAGGAATGCGACGTTTTCATGTAGCTTTGTTGGCATTCGTATTCATATTCGGATTACTTGCTCCGAATGCGAATGTTGCAAGTGCGGCAAAAGATACAAAGAAACCTACAATAACTTTGACAGTAAAGAATACAGAACCAACAAATACCACGGTTAAAGTAACATTCAAGGCAACAGATGCTTCTGGTATAAAAACGGTAAAATGGGCAAAGGGAGATCAAAAGACTTCTTATTTTACTAAGAATGGAACAGCAGTGAAATTAAGTAAGAGTGTATGCACAGTTACCATTAAGGAGAATGGAACATATACATTCTACGCAATTGATAAAGCTGGTAATACAAAGATAAAAAAACTAGAGATTACAAACATTGATAACACAGCACCAACAGTTTCATTAAAATCATCTGTAATGAATCAAGCAGCAACAATTACGGTATCTTCTAAAGATGCATCGGGAATTGCAAGTGTGCAATATATTAAAGGAAAAGTTACAGATGTAGCTTCTGAAAAGTGGAAGACAACTGCAAAGGCTGTTTCTAATTTAAAGAGCTTTACCGTAAAGAAAGATGGAACATACAGTGTAAAAGTAACAGATAAAGCAGGTAACGCAAGTATAAAAAAAATTGCAATTACATTAGAGCTGCGTGCTATGTGGATTTCTTATCTTGAGTTTAAAACGACAGGATATACAGAAACGGAATTCAAAGCAAAGATTGATGAGATGTTTGATAATTGTGTCGAGTTGAGTATGAATACGGTTGTTGTACAAGTGAGACCTTTTGGAGATGCTTTGTATCCATCAAAATATTTTCCTTGGTC
>NZ_JAVBNS010000196.1:0-25863 GCF_031551385.1 Anaerosporobacter sp. | reverse complement strand
TAATTTCAATAATGAATAATTTGGTAAATGATTCGGAATTTCAGAATATACAATTTGGACTATTTGGTTCTTATGCAAGAAATCAACAATCTAGCTTGTCGGATATTGATATTGTACTTAAAGGAGCAGAAACGTTACTTTTAGTTTATGACGGAATTGAAGAAAAAATCAAAGCGTATATTAGAGAAACCCTTAATCTGAATTGTGATGTTTTAGATTATGCGGATTTAGAAGCTGATTATGAAGAAGCCAAAGAACTTGGAATTGAGGAATTTACTCTAAAGTTGGAAGTGGATAAAGAGGTAATTTGGATTGGCTGAGAAATTAACAAAATAAAGAAAGAATAAAATATTGTGCATCTATCGCAAAGAATGCGTAGAGATTGTTGATAGGTAAGTAGAATAGGAAGGAACCGTTGTATAAACATTATGTATCACATAGGGTTTATACAACGGTTCCTTTTTGCTTGCATGAAGATAAAGTTCTAAATAGCTCCATATGTATGATCAAACAAACTACTTAATTTTCTACCGTCTTTAAGAAAGGCGTCCATTTCGCCAAATAGATTTGCAGCTTGGATCAGTGCAAAATCGTAGAGGTGGAGTAATTGATTTGTGCTATCAATACATTCACTAGGAGTTTTTTTGGGAAGAAGCATTCCTTTCATATCGTTATAATTTCCAGATAACTTAAATGCAGATAGAGCAGCTCCACGCTTAATTGCATTTGCAGTATAAAGAAAACGGTTATATGATACAAGGGATTGTTGTGCTTTCAAAATCTCTTTTGGTTTTACTGAACTATAAAACTGAGATATTATCTTTGCCGTGTTAATATTAGGATTAATGTAAGAGCAGATATTATGACGAGCAGGTTTGAAAGAATCTTTTTGCATAAGTGCGAAATCAAAGGAACTTTCAATTTGAGTATGGCTAATATCATCATTAACTGACTTTTCTTCAATATATGGATGACACATACTATCTAGGGCAAAATGACAAAGTGAACCATAGAGATAAGCAAGAGCGGGTTCTTTTCGAGGTAAATTATGTATCATCTCAGCAGCTTGCTCAAAAAATACGCGTCCCCTTTTATCATGGATTCCAAAACCAATACGATTTACTGGGTTAGAAAAAAGAGGTCTATAAAAAAATAATAAATCGGGTCCGTGAAGCCCGATATCAAACAAAGAGCGGTATTCAACTATTGTTGCTGTGATATGGTGTGGAGTGTTTTTAATGACATCACAGCCAAAACGATAATGTGCATAGATAGCTGGCATAATAGATGCCTCCTTTATATAATGTTTGTGATGCAAACGTTGATATGTTTTGGGAAGGGAACAACCGTATGAGCTAAAAGCGGGAATCGAGCAATTAGGGGTGCTCAAGGAAAACTCATACGATTGTTACTAACTATATATAAACACAGGAATGTAAAGAGTAATAGGTAGGTAATGTAAAGTTTCTTTTAAACGTATAAATTAATGCGAAAATTGGTATTTTACGAAATTAAATAATACAAAATATAGAATAATATGTATTTACATTTCTTGTATTTTGTTATAATATATATTTATACAATATATATTAATGGTTTTATTTTGAAAGGAGATTGGTTATATGAAGATTTATCGTACTATTGTTTTAATTATGCTACCTATTTTAGTTACTATTCCTACAAGTGTTTCCAATGCAGCAAGTGTATCATATTCAGAAGAAATACAAGTTTCAGAAGATACGGAAACTTTTGACGAATCGAATGGTAACGTTACCGATGATGCTTTTTTAGAACAAACAGTTAAAATTACTGTTTCTAATTCTAAAACATCTTCTTTATATAGTGTGTCGGCAACAAGCATTGTATCAGAAACAAAATATAAGACAGCAGACTTATATAGTAAAGCGACTGGTAAAAAAATAGGAACGGTTACACTAGAATATAAAACACAACAAATTAGTGGACGACCTTGTTTTGTACTAGCAGACTGTTATGCAACAATGCAATTAAGTGGTTCATATCGTGGTAATATTACAATTACACGTTCAACAGTTGACGTTATAGTATTGCAAGTAGACTATAACAATTTATTGGATTCGGGATATACTACAGTGCAATTTATACCTTAAAAAATAAAAAAGGATATTTTAATTATGAAAGAAATAACATGTAAGAAATGTAAGTTTTCAAATGATAAAAATGCAAGCTATTGCCAAAATTGTGGATTGTCATTAAAAAATAAAAGCTTAAAAAAACTTATTAAGAGTTTTAACTTTAATAATGTAGCAGGACTTGGTCAAAAAGGAGTGTCGATCGCACCGTTAGCAGGCATGCAAAAAGTATCTAATCTAAAGGATAATCATATTAAATTAGTTAAAAAAGCTCATTCATTAGAAGATGGTACATGGTATTGTCCATATTGTGGATATAGGAATAAAACAATGACCTATGAATGTAGTAATTGTCTGAAACCAAAACCATAAAGAAATGTAGTTATCGAAAAAGTTCTCTATAAGATTGCTCTATCAGCATATATAAGAGGGAATACATAGTGCAAAAAAATGATGTTATAATGATAATGAACTGAAAAAAAGAGATGCTACATGGATTTGAATGAACTGTTCAAATTCATACGCATCTCTTTTTTGGTGCAAAACAATGCTCTAGCTTTGAAATGTCTAGCAATCATAGTATAATTAGTTGTGACGGAAAGGACATAGTCCTGAACAATTAATTTAATATATAAGCAAACACATTAAAATATAGAAAAAAAGGGGAAAACATCATGCGATTAGACAAATACCTAGCAGAATCTTACGTAGGAACAAGAAAACAAGTAAGAACCTTAATAATAGATGGAAAAGTTACAGTTAATGGAGAAGTAATCATTGACCCAGCAATAGAGATAGAGAATGGAATTGATGAGATTCGATATAAAGATGAGATAATTAAACATCCAGGAAAGCGTTATATTATGTTTCATAAACCAGCAGGTTGCATAACTGCAAAGACAGACGAGAAGCATAAGACAGTTATGGATTATTTCACAGAAGAGGATAGAAAAGGTCTGTTTCCTGTTGGTAGACTAGATAAAGATACAGAAGGATTACTATTACTTACGAATGATGGGGAGTTTGATAATCAGTTGATGCATCCGAATCATCATGTTTCTAAGAAGTATTTCTTTTGGGTACTTGGAATAATTACAGAGGAGAAAAAAGAACTGCTAGAGAATGGAGTTGCAATAGAAGGAGAGGGGAAAACGACTTCTCCAGCAAAACTTGAAATTATACAAAGTGGCAAATATGATGACTTGGAAACACAGATTCCTTCTTATGGATATGATACCTCAAACATAAAGAATGATAAGTATGTACAGATGGTAACGGCAGGCTATATAACAATAACAGAAGGAAAGAAGCATCAAGTAAAGAGAATGTTAAAAGCGGTTGGTTGCTATGTAATATATCTAAAGCGAATGCAAATAGGACAACTTGTTTTAGATGAAAAACTACGTTTAGGAGAGTACCGAGAATTAGCGGAAAGCGAATTCGAAAATATTACACCTTTTTTAAAAATAGATATCTTTTAAACAAGGCAATACAATGTTAAGATTTATACATAACAAATGAGTTTACTTTCCGGAAAGTAAAGAGTTGTTGCAAATATTATAAAATATGGGAGGTATGTTTTATGAAAAAGAAATTTTTATCGTTATTACTTGTGACAGCAATGGTAGCAGTTGGGGTTATGGGCTGTGGCACAAATGGTCATACATCAAACAATACAAAAAAGAATGACACAAAGACAGAAGATACAGTAAAAGATGATTCATCATCAACTGGTGATACAACAGAGACTAAGAAATCGGTAACATTAAAGTTATTCTCGAATTTACCTGATAGAAAAAATGGTCAGGGACTTGTAGAACAAACAATTATTGATGAATATGTAAAAGAAAATCCAAATGTTAAGATTGATGTAGAAGCATTAGACGAAGAAGCATATAAAACAAAATTCAAAGCCTATGCAATGAACGGTATGCCAGACGTAGTAAGTATCTGGGGACAACCTGCATTCTTAGATGAAGTTCTTGATGCAGGCGTATTAGCTGAATTAAATGAAGCTGATTATGCAGACTATGGATTTAGAGTAGAATCACTAGAGGGCTTTAAGAAAGATGGAAAATTATATGGTCTTCCAAGAAATACAGATGTAATGTTATTCTATTACAATCAAAAGATGTTTACAGATAATGGTTGGACAGTACCAGAAACATATGATGATTTATTAGCATTAGCTGATAAAATCAATGGCGCAGGAATCACACCAGTTGCTATGGATGGTGGAGATGGATGGCCAATGGCTATTTACTTAACAGACCTTATGGTAAAGATTAATGGTGATTGTAGACAAATCATATCCAATGCAGTGGCAAGTGGAGATTTCACAGACCCTGCATTTGAAAAAGCAACACAAATACTAGCAGATTCTGCAAAAGCAGGTTTATTCCAAACAGGATATGACTCTCAAGATTATGGAACAGCAATGAACTTATTTACAAATGGTCAAGCTGCCATGTTTTATATGGGAAGCTGGGAATCTTCTATGGCTTTAAATGCAGATATTCCTGAAGAAATCAGAAGTAATATTAGAGCATTCACTATGCCAACAGTAAGTGGCGGAGTTGGAACAAAAACAGATATCGCTGCATGGTATGGTGGTGGATATGGCGTATCAGAAAGCTCTGATAACAAAGATGAAGCAATTAAATTCTTAAATTACATGTACCAACAAGATAAATTGTCAAGATATGGTTGGGAAAATGGTGTTGGTATGTCAGCACAAGATCAATCAGCATTTATGACAGGTAGTGAAACTGAATTACAATTACAAGTATTAGGTTTTGTTAATAATGCAAGCAGTGTTTCTGGTACACCTATCAATGATTGTGGTCCTTCTGCATTCAAAGCGACTATCGAAAGTGAAATACAAAGTGTTTCAAATGGTTCTTTAAGCGTTGGAGAATTCCTTGCACATATAGGTCAGTCATGCAAATAGCATAATAAAAGATATACTTGCATAAATGGCTACCTTTCATACAGAAAGGTAGCTGTTTTAGAAAGGAAAGGATGGCGTATGAAACGATTATATAGCAATAAGCTAGTAATTTTTAGTCTTGTTATTCCAGGACTTCTAGTATTCTTTTTTGCAATACTAGCACCAATAGCATTAAGTGCTTACTATGGATTCACTGATTATTCTGGAATGGGTAAAGCAACATTTGTCGGATTGGATAACTATAAACAACTCATGAAAGATGGAGCATTTTTTCAATCATTAAAGAATTCCTTGTTCCTCGCAATTGGTTTTATTGCAATACAGCATCCTATAGCAATTGTAGTAGCGGCTGTATTAGATAAATTACAAGGAAAAGCAGAAGGAATTTTTAGATGTATCTACTTTATTCCAAACGTTATATCCGTAGCCGTAATCGCATACTTATGGAAATTCATATACAATCCTGATTTTGGTTTACTAAATAATCTTCTTAAATCGTTCGGTTATACAGGTAAAATCAACTGGTTTAGTTCTGATTTGGCGATATGGTCCGTACTTATTGTTTTAATTTGGCATGGATTTGGCTGGGGTATGTTAATCTACTATACAGGAATTAAGAATATCGACCCTGTTTTATATGAGGCAGCTTCTATCGATGGAGCGAATACAACAACTACATTTTTGAGAATCACATTACCTCTTATGAAACCAGTGATTCAAATCAATATTACAATGGCAGTGATATCTGCTTTAAAACAAATGGAAACCGTATATCTATTAACAAACGGTGGACCTGGTAATAGTACACAATTTGCTGCAAACTATTTATACAAACAAGCATTTAAAGCATTCAAATATGGCTATGGTAATGCAATTGGTATCGTATTCATCATTATCTGTTTGGTTGTAACGGTTGGTTTGAACAAAATATTTGCAGAGAAGAAAGCAGCATAGGAGGTGGGGATGTGAGTAAGATGAAGAGTGATAAGAATGAAAAATCAGTAATTGGCAGAGTTGCACTATGGGTTGTATTAATCTTTGTTGCAGTTATTCAAATCTTTCCACTAGTATGGTTAATTGATTTCTCACTTGCAAGTAGTAATGAAATGTTTACGACAGGATTGCTTGTAATTCCTCAGAAGATTCAATGGGGAAACTATGTGAAAGCTTTCGTAGATGGACATTTTCTACACTATTTAAAAAATAGTTTTCTAATTAATGCGTTAGCTGTTTTCCTTGTTATATTTATTTCAATCATGGCAGCATTTGCATGTAAGAGAATGAAATGGCGTCTTAGTGGCTTCGTTATGACATTATTACTTTTAGGAATGATGATTCCAATTCATACAACGTTATTGCCTAATTATAAAATCTATAGTATATTAGGATTAACAGATACAATATGGGCATTGTTAATACCGTATGTTGCATTTTCACTACCACAAGCAATGTTTTTAATGACAGGATTTCTGAATGGAGTACCTGTTGAGTTAGAAGAAGCAGCAGTTATGGACGGCTGTGGTATCTACAGAATCGTTTTCCAAATCGTAACACCATTATTAAAGCCTTCTATTGCAACTGTTTGTATTATGACATTCCTAAATAACTGGAATGAATTTATCATGGCAAGTACATACCTTAGTTCTCCAAAATGGAAGACACTACCTTTCTCCGTGTTAGAGTTTACAGGACAATACTCATCAAACTATGCGGCTCAATTCGCAGTTATGGCATTAACAGCAGCACCAGCAGTTATTGTTTATATCTTATTGAATAAGCATATTACAAAAGGTGTAGCTATGGGAGCTGTAAAGGGCTAAACTAAAAATAGTGCGAACAAGGTGTTTACAGTAAGAGGAATCCAATATGGGGTATATAAAAGCAAGTTTTAGCCGTATGAGTATAAGAAAAAAATTAGTAGTCTATAGCTATATAGTAATCACACCAATACTATTAATTATCAGTGTGATCCTAGTGGTAAAAAATTATGAGAAAACACAGCAAACAAGAAACTTGGCACAAGAGCAGAACGTGCAGAGTTTAGAGGATAGTATAGATGTTATTAAACATGATATGCAGAATATCTGTACATATCTATGTGTGAATGAAGAGATAAGTAAGATACTAAAAAGTTCGGATATAGAAAACTTGAATCAGAACTTTCGATTATGGTTAGATGATGCTCCAATGAACATGGTTTTAGATATGATTGCGCTAAAGGGATATATAAAGACGATTGCAATATATCCTGAGAATGGAGTGAAATCATATGTAAGATGTTTAGATTCCTCTTCTTATGTAAGTAAAATAGATAGTATTCGCAGTACAGAGATGTATGAGCGGGCAGTAGACGCAAAAGGAGCTATGTTGTGGACTTTTGCAAGGAAAGATATGAGAGAATTTTATCAAGCAAGTCGTTCGGATAAGGTTGTTCTGTATCGAGAAATATTTGATTTAAGTAAGAAGAAGAAACTGGGGTTTTTAGCGATTGGAGCATCATCGGATGCCTTTTTGGATCTATGTAAGAACGCAGTATTAGCACAAGAAGAAGGAGTAATTATCTTAAATCCTAACGGAGAAGAATTTTTAAGATATGGAAATTGTGATCTGGATGTTACGACCTTCTTAACAGAGGATATGACTTGGAAAACAGAAGGTATAACTGGAACAAAAAAATGTTCTAATTATACCGTTTTCTGGTCTCAAAGTGAAAAGGATGGTTTTATTGTTTGTAAAATAGTACCAAGATTTGTAGCGAGTGATTTATTAAAACAATCCGTGGGAACACCGTTAATACTACTTGCTGTTTTATTAATTGGTTTGTGTCCGATTCTTTTGTTTATATCAAATATTATTACAAAACCATTGCATCGATTATCCATTGCAATGAAGAAGTTCAGAAAGGGTGATTTTACACAGAAGATACCTGTGACTTCCCAAGATGAACTAGGAGCAGTAGCAGAGTGCTTTAATAAAATGGTAGAAGATATTAAGAAATTGATTGATACCAATTATGTTATGGCATTACATGAAAAAGAAAGTGAGTTAACGGCACTACAAGCGCAGATTAATCCACATTTTCTATATAATACATTAGATGCGCTATACTGGCGAGCTATTGATTGTGACAATGAGGAAATAGGAGAAGATATCTTAGCGTTATCGAATCTATTTCGCCTTGTACTAGGACAAGGAAAATGAATTATAACGGTTAAAGAAGAAACAAATTTAATAGAGACATATCTACATATTCAGAAAATGCGATTTTCAAAGAAGCTAAATTATGAGATAGATATGGATACAAGAATTGAAAATGCATTACTTCCTAAGCTGATTCTACAACCATTTATAGAGAATGCAATTGTACATGGTTTTGAAAATAGTGGAAACCAATGTATGATAACAGTGGAAGGTAAGTTATTAGAGATAGAAAAAACATATATTGAGTTCAAGATATGTGATACAGGCAAAGGAATGACAGAGGAACAGCTTGAAGAAATCTGGAAAGTAGAAGATGTAAGGAGATATGCAAGCCAAAGAATCGGTCATTATGCTATTAAAAATGTGAAGGAACGTTTGGAGATAAAGTATCATGGCGACTTTATTCTTAAAATTCAAAGTGAAGTGGGAATTGGAACGACAGTCACAATTAGAATACCATACGAATGTAGAGAGGTTGACTAGATGGATATAAAATTGTTAGTTGCAGATGATGAAGATGTAATTAGAAATGGAATCAGTAAATATGTCAAACTACATACGGATCGTTTTGATAAGATTTTACTAGCTGAGAATGGACAGGAAGCCATCGAACAGATATTAAAATATCAACCAGATATTATACTGTTAGATGTTCAGATGCCATTAAAGACAGGACTTGATGTCATGAAAGAGATAAAATTAGCTGGGTTATCTCCAATCATAATTATATTAAGTGGATACGATGAGTTCAAATATGCACAACAGGCATTACGTTTAGGAGCACGTGACTATCTTCTAAAACCTGTACGTTCTTCGGATATATTAAATATGCTTGTAGAATTTGCAGATGAATTAGAAGGTCCAATGGATAGTAAAGAAAACAATAAAGAGACAGGAGTTAATCCTATCGTAGGTCAAGCAAAAGTATATATAGAAGAGAACTACTATCTGAATTTGACACTTCAACAAGTTGCAGATAAGGTATCAATATCTGCAGGATACCTATCAACGTTGTTTAACCAAGAGTTAGGTTGCGGGTTTGTAGATTATCTAAATGAAGTTAGAGTGAATCATGCTTGCACATATTTAAAGCAAAACTATTTTAAAACATATGAGATTGCTTATAAGATAGGGTTTAATGATGAGAAATATTTCTCAAAGGTATTCAAAAAAGTAAAAGGAATGTCTCCATCTGAATATAAGAAAGGGCTGTATACCGATTAGGGATACAGCTTTTTTCTGTTTGAAAATGGTTTGCAAAATGTAAAAAGGAGATTATAATATAAGATATATAAATTTTGGAAAAGACATTTTAATGAAAAGTGTGTGTAAATTAAGAATGTTATATGCGAATTGGTGTCTGTAACTTGAAAAATGCAGGCTATAGGAAAGGAAGGTTTTTACATGAAAATAATATCATTTAATGAAATCATTGATTTGAACCATAAACTAGAAGAGAAGGAATTACATTTTAAGATTCATCTTCGTGATGCTTGTGGAAGACAATCTATGTGGATTGAACCATTAGGAAACTGTGCTTGCGAAGGGAAATATGAAGATTTGTATAGGGAACTGGATTCTTACTTTAAAGAGAATGGATTTGTAATTGAATATAGTGAGGATAGGTTGAATATTTGGATTGTTGGGTAGATATAATAGATGAAAAATTTGACATAACAAGTATAAACCTTTACACTATTAGTAGAAAGAGCAATTGTATTATTTTCTACTTCTGGAGAAAGAAAGGAAGTGTATCATGCCATTATCACAAGAACGAATATATACCATTGATGACATTAACAATCTGCCAGAGGGACAACTTGCAGAGCTAATTGACGGTAAACTCTATATGCAGGCATCGCCTAGTAAAACACATCAAACGATATCGAAAGAATTGCTTGTACTTATTGATAGATATATAAAGTCTAAAAAAGGTAAATGTGAGGTGTATTCTGCTCCATTTGACGTATTCCTCAATGGAGATGAATCAGAGTGTTTCATACCAGATTTAAGTGTTATCTGTAAGCCTGACATCATCAAAGAACGAGGTTGCTATGGAGCTCCTGACTGGATTATTGAAATAACCTCTCCTAGTACAGTGCGTAATGATTACTTACTAAAATCAGTCAAGTATCAGGAAAATGGAGTAAAAGAATACTGGATAATAAATCCATCTAAACAAAGCATTACTGTCTATGACTTTCGTGAAGATGAATTTTCTCCAATTACCTATACCTTTCGTGATAAAATTAAAGTAGGCATCTATGATGATTTTGAGATTGATTTTGGACAGATTAACTTTTAGCCAGTCTTTTTATTGCTTTGATATTGGCTTAGATTAAAGTGACTGGTGTTGAAATTCTTGACTTTCTCGACCGAGATAGGAATAACAAGAGAAAAAAATAATGCCTCCCCTGTCTGACAACAGGAGAGGCGCTTCTCATAGAGAGGTAAGCTGAATTTTTCGGTAGGCATATCCACGTTGGAGTGGTCTATGAATTTGAATCATTTCTACAACAGAAGGTTTGAGACCTACTCAGCCTGTGCCTTAATTGCATCAATGTTATTATTATGAATAGTCTCTGCATTACCTAGTTCATCATAATAGAGAGTAGTGAAAGTTCTCTTCAAAGTCTCTAGTGTCTCTATATCTGTTTTAGCACTCCACCGCTCTTCTAAATCATCAAGTTTGTTTTCGGCTGTTGCAAGACTGGCCCTTGTTTGTCTAAGCCTTTTCTGATTTTCTAAAGAAGTATCCCCTGACAGGGCATTTAGTGTCTTTTCAAGATTTGTAATCTCTTTTACTAGGGCATTTAATTCTTGTATATATTCATCATAAGAACCATAATACACTGTCCTGTTATATTTTATTGTCCATATTTTCGTATCTAAATTACTTAGCGACGTTTTATAATCTCTTTCAATTTCTGCAACTTCCTCCCGATACCTTTTATCCTCATTGGCTAAAAGTTGTTCTTTGGAATCCAAGACAGATACTGTTACGATCTTTTCTATGTCCTTAAATGAAACTGTAATCAGTGCAGTTCCTGCTGAAATGGGTTTTACTATACCATCATTAGTAACCTGTGCGACATTATTATTGCTTGATGTATAGTTTGGTGTAAATTGCTCTGTTGTATTAGACGGAGTACAAATAGGTTTTAGTTCCGCAGTTTTGCCTACACGAATTTGAATAGTATCCGTTATGGTAAAATCTTCAATAAGAATTATCTCTTTTTCCTGGACTGTTAATAAACAATTATATTCTTTACTGCCAACTTTTGCCGTTATGATAGCTTCCCCAAAATGTAAGGCAACAACATTTCCTTTATCTACAGTAGCAATTGATTTATCACTGCTACTCCATGTTATTTTTTGGCTTGTTCCGCTAACTTTTAATGTACTCTTTTCTCCTTCAATAAGTTGTAACTCGTTCTTACTAATTTTTGGGGTTTCAACTGTAATTACACACACATAATCCCTATTATTATACGTTGCAGTAATATAGGCAACACCCTTCGCTTTGGCAATTACTTTCCCTGATTTGTTAACCGTTGCAACAGATTTTTTGCTACTTTTCCAAATAACGCCCTTTGAATTTGGTAATTTCAATTGTAAAGATTGACCTTTTATCAAGACAGCATTCGTTTTATTCAGCGCGACCTTCTTTGCCGCTTCCACGGTAATTGAATTAATTGGCATCATAATTGTGCTACTTCCTAATAAAATAAATACCAATAATACCAAACCTATCACTCTTTTTTTTGTTTTTTTCATTTCAAACCTTCTCCCTTCCTATCATTTGCATTAGTTCATAATCCATTATATAACAGTATCTACAAAAGAGCAATTGTAAGACTAAGGAATTAGATTTTTATTGACTTCATTGTTAATAGTAGTAGTTTATGAGTTATTGAAATAAATGTTTTTCATATACTTTCTTCTGTGATATGATAGTAAGTGGGTGATTTTTCAGAAGAAAATAATAGGGAACATTTTCTTTGAGGAAAAGTTAAAAAAGCAGGGAATACAGCATTAAATCAAAGGATTTATGTGTATAATAGTAACTTGAAGGCAGTAGTCTGGGAAGTTATATATATTAGGGAAAATAGTACATAAGAAGAGCGAGTGTGAAAAATTCTGATTTTTCATACGCAAATTTGCGCCTGCGTCCAAAGTTTGCAGGTTATAAGAAAGGTATGGTTATTAAAATGAAAAAATTAACACGCTATTTAAAGAGTTTTAAGAAGCAAGTCATAATAGGGCCATTCTTTAAGTTGCTAGAAGCCATCTTCGAATTGATTGTTCCGCTTGTTATGGCAAGTATTATTGATAAAGGGATAGCAAATGGAGATAAGGCGTATGTGCTTAAAATGGGTGGAGTCATGATTTTGCTTGGAGTTTTAGGTTTGATCTTTGCACTGATATGCCAGTATAGTGCAGCACTTGCATCACAAGGTGTAGGAACAAAATTGAGGAATGATTTGTTTCGCCATATAAATCATCTATCTTATAAAGAGATTGATACAATAGGAACAAATTCATTGATTACAAGAATTACGAATGACGTGAATCAAATCCAGTTAGTAGTAGCGATGCTGATTCGTCTTGTGATACGAGCACCATTTTTGGTTATTGGTGCAACGGTTATGGCATTGATGATTGATTTGAAATTAGGATTAATCTTTCTTGTTGTTGCACCACTTGTATCGATAGTTCTTTATATTGTTATGAGCCGTTCTGTTCCATTCTATAAGGTACGTCAATCAAAACTTGATAAGGTATCTTTGATAACAAGAGAGAATCTAGCAGGAGCTAGAGTAATTCGTGCGTTTTCAAAACAAGAGCATGAGAAAGAACGGTTTCATGAATCCAGTGACGAGGTTGCAGACATTGCAATTCAAGTTGGTAAGTTATCAGCAATTCTCAATCCGGCAACCTTTACTATATTAAATGTTGCAATTATAGCGATTATCTGGTTTGGCGGTTTCCGTGTTGATAATGGAAGTTTGACACAAGGACAGATTATTGCATTTGTTAACTATATGACACAGATTTCATTGGCGTTAGTAGTAGTAGCGAATTTAGTTGTTATCTTCACAAAGGGAAGTGCAAGTGCTGCAAGAATTAATGAGATATTCGAGACAGAGCCTTCGATTGTAGAAGGGGATTATACTGGAAACGATAAAACAAATATTGAAAATAACAAAAACAATGAAAACAAAACAGAGAATCAAAAATTAAGTGAAAAACAAGAAAAATCAAATATATTCACAAACATAATACCTAAAATTCAATTCAACGACGTATCCTTTTCCTATCTAGGCAACGAAGAATATTCCCTAGAACACTTAACAGTAGACATTCAAAAAGGAGAAACAATAGGTATTATCGGTGGTACAGGCTCAGGTAAATCAACACTTGTGAACCTATTACCACGATTTTATGATGTAACAAAAGGCTCCATTTTACTAGATGGAATTGATATAAAACAGTATGATTTTAACACACTTCGCAAGCAGTTTGGCATTGTACCACAAAGAGCAGCACTATTTAGTGGAACGATTCTTGAAAATATGAGATTTGCAAAAGAAGATGCCTCTATGGAGGAAATTCAAAAAGCAGCAAGAATTGCTCAAGCAGAAGAGTTCATTGAAAGTAAACCAGAAGGGTATCAAACAATGATATCTCAAGGAGGTAAGAACTTATCAGGTGGACAGAAACAACGTTTAACAATTGCAAGAGCGTTGGTTGGAAATCCAGAAATCTTGATTTTAGATGATAGTGCAAGCGCACTAGACTTTGCAACTGATGCGAAACTTCGTACATCAATTCAAGAAGAGTGCGAAGAAATGACAGTATTCATTGTATCGCAAAGAGCAAACTCAATTAAATATGCAGATAAAATCATTGTATTAGACGATGGTCTTGTGAAAGGAATTGGCACACATGAGGAATTGTTTAATAGCTGTGAAGTATATCGTGAGATTTGTTTATCACAGTTAAGCGAAGAGGAGGTACGCAGATAATGGAGAAGAAGGAAAGTCAATTTGCTGTTTTAAGACGTATCTTACAATATGCAAAACCATATCGAATGTATCTGGTGTTTGCGTTTATTAGTGCATTTATTAGTGTCGTAGTAAGTTTATTAGTTCCTGTATTAATAGGACGTGCAGTAGATGTAATTATAGGCAAAGGAAATGTAGACTTTGACAAGATGGCAACGATTTTGATTGCCATGGGAGTGGCAATTGCGGTAAGTGCAGTATTTCAATGGGTTATGACATACTGTACAAATAAGATTACCTTTCTTTCTGTACGAGATTTGCGTATGGCAACCTTTGATAAATTAATTCAAGTCCCACTTCGCTATATTGATGGAACGTCGCATGGTAATATTATGAATACGATGATTAATGATATTGACCAGATTTCAGATGGTTTACTGCAAGGGTTTGCACAGTTATTTACAGGTGTAATAACGATACTTGGAACACTTGTTATCATGCTTGTTGTTAATTATAAGATTGCTCTAATTGTAATCTTTATGACACCGCTGTCGATGTTAGTTGCCTCATTTATATCAAAGCATGTATATAGTAAATTCAAAGAGCAATCTTCCATACGTGGTGAAATCGGAGGATATATTGAAGAGGTAATTGGAAATCAGAAAGTCGTTTCGGCATTTCACTATGAGGATAGGGCACAGGAACAATTCGAAGAAATTAATCAAAGATTATACGATTGTGGAGTTATGGCTCAGTTTTATTCCTCACTTACCAATCCTAGTACTCGTTTTGTAAATGGGCTTGTTTATGCCGTTGTAGCGATTGTTGGTTCAGTATCTGTAATTGGCGGTGCATTTTCAGTTGGACAGTTAACTTGTTTCCTATCGTATGCAAATCAATATACGAAGCCATTTAATGAAATCTCAGGTGTAATTGCAGAATTACAATCAGCATTTGCATCTGCTCGAAGAGTGTTTACATTACTAGACCAAGAGATTGAAGTCGATTCGATTGAAGCAGTCAATAGTACGAAGAAAGCAGTGACTGGTAAGATAGATCTTGAAAATGTATCATTCAGTTACAATAAAGAGGTATCTTTAATCAAAGACTGGAGTTTAGCAGTCAGACCAGGGCAGAGAATTGCAATTGTTGGGCCGACAGGCTGTGGAAAAACGACAATTATCAATCTGCTTATGCGTTTCTATGATGTAGATAGCGGAAGTATTCAAGTAGATGATTGCGATATCAAGAAGATGCGTAGAGAAGAGCTTCGACGCAACTATGGTATGGTATTACAAGAGACTTGGTTATTTCATGGGACAGTTCGTGAAAACATTGCTTATGGTAAAGAAAATGCTACGATGGAAGAGATTATTGAAGCAGCAAAGGGTGCACATGCACATGGTTTTATTAAACGTTTACCGAATGGATATGATACGATTATTTCAGAAGAAGGAGATAACATCTCGCAAGGACAGAAGCAGTTGTTATGTATTGCTCGAATTATGTTAACGAAACCGCCGATGTTAATTCTTGATGAAGCAACAAGTAATATTGATACACGTACAGAGATTCGTATACAGAAAGCATTTAAGAAGTTGATGGAAGGTAGAACAAGTTTTATTATTGCACATAGACTATCAACAATTAAGGATGCAGACAGAATTCTTGTGATGGATAAAGGACGTATCCTAGAGCAAGGAAATCATGAAGAACTCCTTGAAAAAGACGGATTCTATGCGAAGTTATATAATAGCCAGTTTAAACAAGCATAGAATTGGATTATAGAAATATGTATGCCGAGATTATAATGTGATTGATAGCAATCCGTATAATCGCGGCTTTTTTAATTCATATAATTGACGGTATTCGTATTTTTTATGAATTAATAAAACGCTCTGTTTTGAATAAATATTTAAAATGGGGAAGAAATAACAGGCTGAATTTGTTTACCCTCCAGTGCTAGTTCGAGTGTTGGTACAATAAGATTTGTATGAGCAATCATAGAGTTTGGCTTTTTAGCCCAATCATCTTGCCCAAATGGAACAAAGTATACATTTTTGGAATTTAGTAAGCTACCAATATTCTTGAAATTCATTCCAAGGGCATCATTCGTGGACAAGGATATTACTAAAGGTTTTCCGTTACGGATATGTCCCTTAGCTGCCATCAAAACAGGAGTATCGGTAATTCCGTTGCAGAATTTTGCTAATGTATTTCCTGTACATGGGGCAATAATAAGAATATCAACTAAGTTCTTAGGGCCAAGAGGTTCTGCCGCCTCAATCGTAAGAATTGGTTCATTTCCTGTAATCTCTGTTATTTCTTTCATATAATCAGCCGCTTTACCAAATCGGCAGTCAATGGTCTGGGCGTTATAAGAGAAGATTGGTTTGACATTAGCGCCAGCGGCAACAATCTCTTTTACCGCCTCCAGAACTCTTGCATTTGTACAGAACGAACCTGTAAATGCAACTCCAATATTATGGCCAGATAGAGTCATAAAATCACTTCTTTCTTTATTAAATTAAAGGTTAAATAAAGTACTACAACAAAGTACTTAAACAAAATGCAAAAACAAAACACAAAAATAATCTCAATCCGTTACAGATAAAATTACATTGTTTAATATATCAGCCGAAGTTTCAGGAGCGTATTTACCAGGTAATCCAAGACATAGGGAGGCACGGATACCATATTCTTTGCAAGCTTCAAAATCAGTTCCACCAGGTTTTGAAGCGATATCTATAATAATTACCTCCTTGTTAAGCTGTTTAATAAGTGGTTCATCAAGAACCATATAAGGTATTGTATTGAATAGGAATGAGTATTTTGTAATGGATTGTGATAGTTCTTTAAGTGGTAATGTCTGAAATCCAAGTGCATCTGCATAGGCAAGAGCTTCTTCGCTTCGAGCACAGATGGTTACATTTGCTTGAAGCCCTTTTAATTTATCTGCTAATACTTTGGCACATCGACCATATCCTAGAATAAGACAGGAGCTACCATGAAGATTAATTTTACTTTGGCGAATTGCTTCTACAATTGTTCCTTCTGCCGTTGCAATTGCATTCTTGATACTAACGGATTCCATCTGCATAAAATCATGCCAAGGAACTTGCTTGCTATTACATGCTTCTTGAATTGCAGAATAGACAACACCACCAAAGAGTATATGATTTTCATTTAGATTGTTAAGTAAATTCTCAACAGTTAAATCTTCTAGCTTTTGTTCGCATGTAATCATTACCTTATCATGGGAGATTGGTACAGGACATACAATGATATTTCCAAAGTTTAATGCAGATTTTAGCGAGGAAGCGCGGTATATTAAGTCGTACTGACCTTCTATTTCAAGTCCGTATGTTGCTACTAGATAACCTTGTGCAACAAGTTTACGAACCATATAGCATTGACGTAAATCACCACCAAGGAAAACAATACGGTTATTTTCTTTCATGCGTAACCTCCATTTCATAGAATCCTTCTCTATGTATTAATATATGAATTGGGGGGTAAAAGGTTCATTGGGGTGTGTAGTAGAATGTTTATGAGCAAAACTTGTGACGTTTTCAAAGCGGATTCACTGGTGGTTTCTAATACAAAACACGCTACACTCCTAAGAACTTCTAAGTGTGTACGAGGAGGTGTTGAAAGTTTACGGAAACGCCTTCGATTCGGCATCCTGCCTCAGCTCAGGCTAGCTCGGCGTCCATGCCTCGCCTTCCTAGGTTACTAATGTACACACTAAGAAGTTCTATAGGAGTTTCGCTATTATTTTTTAATTAGAAACCACCAGCGAATCCGCAGGGATAGGTAACGAAGTTTTGCAGATATACTTTGTTGGTACACAAGTACAAATAAAGTGATGAATAAATATTACCGAGTATTCAGTGTTAAGGGTATTCTGAACCTTTTCATACACAACTTATATATAGAGAAAGGAAGGAATGTTGTGAATTTTGCTTTATAGGGATTGCCGAAATATAGGATTGAGGATAATATGTAATTATGAATTTTAGAAAGGGGAGAACTATATGGCAGTAACTATACCAAGTCCCAATTTTCATGATTTAAAAGCAGGGAGTTTATATATGCCAGATGATGCATTATATGAAATATATGGAGAGGAGCGTGATAGACTTGTGGATTATATTTGCATTTGCATCAGCGTTGTTCGCTGGATTGACCTCTATTTTAGCTAAATGTGGTATAAAAAATACAGATTCTAATGTAGCGACAGCGATTCGTACTATTGTTGTACTTATTTTTTCTTGGATTATGGTGTTCATTGTGGGAGCGCAGAGTGCTATTACGGAAGTAGAATTCAAGACATGGGTTTTTCTGATTTTATCAGGATTAGCAACAGGCGCATCGTGGCTTTGTTATTTTAAGGCATTGCAATTAGGAGATATCAATAAAGTTGTACCGATTGATAAATCAAGTACAGTGTTAACGATTGTGCTAGCGTTTCTTTTTCTTCATGAAGAAATGAATGTGCTAAAGATTGTATCTGTGATTTTAATAGGTATTGGAACTTATTTGATGATACAGAAGAAAGAAACGAAGGAACAGCAAGGTGTACAGAATAAATCATGGTTTTGGTATGCCTGCCTTTCGGCGGTATTTGCCAGTTTGACGTCAATTCTTGGCAAAATAGGTATTGCAGGTTTAAATTCTAATCTAGGAACAGCAATTCGTACAGGTGTTGTTTTGATTATGGCTTGGGTTGTTGTTTTTGTAACAGGGAAGCAGCATGAGATTCGTAAAATTGCACGAAAAGAAATGGTACTTATCTGTTTGTCTGGTCTTGCAACAGGGGCATCTTGGCTTTGTTATTATAGGGCATTGCAAGATGGGCTTGCGAGTGTAGTTGTTCCAATTGATAAGTTGAGTATTTTGGTGACAATAGTGTTTTCTTATCTTGTATTTCATGAGAAATTGTCTAGGAAAGCGTTGATTGGGTTGTTGTTAATTTTGGTGGGGACATTGTGTATGATATTATAGAAGCAGTATGACAGAAAAAAGAGTTTTACCCTGTAACATAATATACAAGTTGATTTCATACACGAAATATCACAAGGGAGTTGGAATTTGTAAACCATTGATTTCGATAAATATGACGTATGTTGTCATATTAGGTACAGTATAATAATAAAAAACGGAAGGAAGTGAAAAACATGAGTACAGACCATGGTGAGATATTAATGCAAAAACCAATCAGTGAATACGCTGTATATATGAGAAATTTGATACCAGTGAATATTCCTGAGACTTATGCATTAAAACCTATGTTTGAAAATGTTGCAAGGGAAGAGAAGATACGAGACGGCGTTATTGCCTTTAGAGATTTTTTGTATCTATTTTGTGACTGTTTAGTATCAGATGGGGATTTATATGCCAAGCCTAAAAAAACGAAGAATCCAACAGACTATACGTTTTTACATAATATGAATCAACTATTAATTGAGATTGGTTATTATGGAAAACTAGATGAAAGTGGCAATTCCTTATTGATAACTGATATGCCTTTATTTACCGACCAAAAGCCTAAAATATCTGCTATTAAACAAATCGAATGTTTGCGGTTTTTGACTCTTTGTGGTTTTGCTTTTTCTGGTATTGATTTAGAAGAAAAAAAGCCTAAAATCTCAGAAGGACAAGTATTAGAAGTATTGTATCCGAATAATCCAATCTTGCTGATTGGGTTAAAAGCGTTGTCGATTGCTGCCATAGAACTGCGAGTGAGATTTTATAATAATGCTGAGCACATTTTTCGGTGCGATTACACGGTATTGAAAGCGGAAGATACAGATGTACTTGATGTTTTGAAAGATATCTTACATCCGTTGCCTGAGAAATTTCAAAAGTTCGCATTAGAATTACATAAGCGTTATATAGATATGGGAATGACTTGTGTAATAATCAATGATAGTGCGGTTCATTTTGCTTATGCCTATATAAAGAATAGCAAGAGAGACTTATCCATACGAGACATTTATCAGTTAAGAATATGGGAGCTTGCATTATCTGTGGAACATGGTTATTGCTTACTTGTAAGATCAAAAAAAACAGATAAGTATGCGGAGGTTATTGCAAAGTTCCCTTTGTATTTACAAGAAAAGATTGCACAGGGATATGGCTGCGACAGGAAGTTGCGTAATGAACCATGTCAGGGTGGTTGTCAAGGGATTCGTATTCCATTAAATGACTCCATACTTGAAATGAAACAGGATATTGAAATATGGCTTGATAATGAGATGCCGTCTTCAGTAAGAAACTTTTTTGAATAAGACAGAAGCCGAGGAGCAATCCTCGGCTTTTTGTGGGAGAATGGTATTTTAAATATTAAATTCGGGAAAACAATGTATTGCTATTGTGCGTACAATGATTTATACTGAAGATAAGAAGGAGGCGATATGCATGACAAAAACAACAAATCTTTATGTACGTATAGAACCAGAGTTAAAAGAGCAGGCGGAGGCTATATTAGAGCAACTGGGAATGCCAGTTTCTAGTGCAGTTAATATATTTTTGAAACAGGTAGTTATGCAGAGAGGGATTCCCTTCGATGTGAAACTTCCAGCAGGAAAGCCAGTAGAAATAGCGGCATTATCTGAAGCCGAGATAAATCAGGAGTTGGAGAAGGGATATTCGGATTTTATTCAGGGAAAAACAAAACCAGCTACTCAGGTTTTTTCAGATATCCGTAAGGATTATGGTCTATGAGCTATAGTATTGTACTAACAGAACAAGCAGATTCTGATTTAAGAGGAATTTACGAATATATAGCATTCAGTTTACTTGAACCAGAATACGCCACAGCACAGTTAGGTCGCTTGGAAAATAATATTTTAAGTCTGGCTGAAATGCCACAGAGATTCAAACTTTATGAGAAAGAACCTTGGTATAGCAGAGGGCTTAGACAAATGCTTGTAGTCAGTTCAAAAAAATATCCCGCCATATCTGCTACAATGCTAAAGTATCAGATATGACGGGTAAATTTTTTATACTTCTTTTTTATTTATGAAACGATAGTAACTTAATTTGCAAGTTCCCTCAATTTTAAATATTAAAGAATCAACCATATTCAGTGAAGGAAGTGATTCCTCAAATGTAAATGAAGTATCGATAAATCCATCATTTGAACATAAATTTTCCTCAAGTAACAATTGTGTTCCAAAGAAGATTTGAAGCTTCGTATCTGTTAAAGCATGGTAGTTAATAGCGATAGCATTCTTAGATGTAGCAAAACATACATCGTTATATGTAAGCAACATAGCTTTCGTAGCATCCTTTGGAAGTGCACAAGTGTAACCAAGCGCTCCCTTATGAAGATAAGCATTATCATAAGCATCATAACGGTCAAAGGCAATTGTCTTGTCCATATTACGAGTACCGATTGGTTGGCTGTTAATATAAAGAGTATCTTGTAAACGGATATCTTCACTAGATGAACCAAGTAAGAATTTATATGTGCCACTTTCGAGTAACATTGTATTATTTACTACATCGAAGTACTGTAACTCATTTGTTGAAACTGTGAAATGAATTTGTTTACTTTCGTTAGGTTGTAAGAAGATTCGTTCAAATCCTTTCAACATTTTCTGCGGACGAACGGCTCTGGAACCTTCTTGGTGGACATATAGTTGAACAACTTCATCGGAAGCAACATTTCCTGTGTTTGTAATAGTAGCACTTACTGTAATTGTTGTGAAATCTTCTTGCGTAACAAGTAAGTCGCGATAGGCAAAAGTAGTGTAAGATAATCCAAAGCCAAAAGGATAGAGTACTTTTCCATCAAAATATTGATAAGTACGTTTTCCTTGGATAATATCATAATCGTTTATATCTGGTAAGCAAGATACATCTGTGTACCATGTCATATTTAAACGAGCAGCAGGAGAAGTTTCTCCAAAAAGAACACTAGCAATACCATGACCAAGTTCCTGACTACCAGAAGAACTGTACACAATAGCTGGAATATTTTCCTGTGCCCAATTAATAGCATAAGGGTAGTTAGTAACCAAGACCAAAATGGTATTTGGATTTGCATCATAAACTGCTTTGATTAATTCTTCTTGATATGGAGGAAGAATGATATCAGTACGGTCAATTTCCTCTTTACTGTTAATCATCGGATTGCTACCAAGGAAGACAATTGCTTTATCCGATTTCTTAGCCACTTCAACAGCCGCTAAAATGCCATCTTCTACAATATCAAGAGTAAATGTACTATAATCAGCATCTTCTTTTGCCGTAAATGCTTGATTATTATCTATATATACATGTTTGTCATTCCAAGTATCAATATAATAACTGCCATCCTCTTGCTTCTTAAAATCGAAAGCTTCTTTGATAAACCAGCCAAAAGCTTCTTTTTTCGTTGCACTTATTTGATTCGTGTCATCATCAATATTTACATATAGATTGGTAGAGAGTTCGAGTAAAGTAGTAGAACCAAAGCCCCAATCTGTATGAAGAAATGTACTAGCATGTTCTTTATCAGTTAGAATAAGTCCATTTTTCTTGTCTAATCCAATATAGGAATCTTTGTATTGTAATCTAACCTTGTTACCACCATTTGCAGTAAGAAGAGTAGCATTTGTAGCAGTGTCTTTGATACCAGCAAGTGGAGTAATCGCATAAGGTGGTTGTCCACAGTACCAATCCTTATACCAAACATCAGAAAGTGGCCCAATAACAGCAATATTTTCGCTTGTATCTTTAGCAAGAGGCAATAGTGAGTTTTCATTTTTTAGTAAAACAATAGATTTCTTAGCAGCTTCAAGAGTTAAAGCGGCATGGTCATCACAACATAGAAATGTTTCTGGAACATTTGCATATGGATTCTTTGGAAATGCATCATAGATTCCAAAGCGAATTCGTGAGCCAAAGGAATGGCGAATTGCTCGGTTGATATCCTCAATTGTGATAAGACCACGTTCTAATGCTTCTTTTGCACCAGTTACGACAGCCTCCTCTTCATCTGTAAAACAATCAATACCAGCCTTTAATCCATAAGCGATTGTTTCGGCATGAGAACTAAAGTATTTGTGGTCATTTACGGTTTGTTGCATATCTGCACCATCGCAAACAACATGACCTTGTAATCCCCATTGGTCTTTTACGATATTTTGCACTTCATCATTTACAATGCAAGGTATGCCGTTAATTTCATTGTAGGCAGTCATCATTGCTTCTGCGCCACCTTCAATTATGGCACGACGGAAAGGTTCAAGATAGTATTCGTGTTTGTTTCGTGGGTCAATGGAAGAGGATATTTTTATTCTATCAGTCTCTACATTGTTTGCGTAGAAATGTTTTAATGAAGCACCACTGCGGATATAGAATGGATCTTTTCCACGCATACCCTGTATATAAGAGCTTGCCATCTTACCTGTTAAATAAGGGTCTTCTCCATATGCTTCTTCTGTACGCCCCCAGCGAGGGTCACGCTCCATATCAATCGTTGGTGCCCAACGGCAGAGTCCGCCATTTTTTTCCCTTTGATAAATTACTCTAGCTTCATTACCAACACTTTCACCAATTCTCTCAAGTAACTCGGTATCCCAAGTTGCACTCATACCAATTGGCTGTGGAAAAGCAGTGGTATAGATACATTCACCTTTACTAAAGGCTTGGTCGTGACGAGCTTCAATTCCATGGGCAGCTTCACCGCCAAGATAGAATGGTGTGATTCCAAGACGTGGTACAGCAGGACAGCCTGTAGTAAGGCAGTGAAATTTCTCTTCCAATGTTAAGTTTTCTACGAGATAGTCAAGACGCTTTTCAAGAGGAAGAGAACTATCCCATAAAGGACTGTCTTTGTAGTTGTTATATTCGTGCATGTAGTAACCCTCCTAATACATTTTATAGGTTTATTATAACGATTAAATGGGGGATTTGATATATTTATATTATGTGTTTATTGGAGGGAATTAGTAGTAAAAATCAGTGGTGGAGGTATAGGTAATTAGTTAAAACGATGGTATAATTAACCCATAGCAAAAGAAAGGTAGTGGTGACATGGTTATAATGAGTATGGAAATATATGAAGGCATGATGCGGCAAATGAATATATATCGAGAACTTGAAGTTTCTGAAAATCAGATTGTTGAAGGAAAGACAAAAGATGCAGAAACTTCATTAGCAGCTATGAAGAATAAACACAATATTCCTTGACAAACCAATAGATTGTGATAAAATGGAAGAGTATTTATGTGAAATAGTATTCTAAGATAACTATTTCATAAACTAATTTTTCGAAATACGAAAGGAGAAATGTAATTATGATGAAAGAGAATAAGATGGTGAACAACAAATAATTGCATATATGCTCGATACGTAAGTATCGAAATAGACCCTTTTCGTGTAAATAGAATGGATTGAGAGACAGTATGATAGAAATCATAGTGTCTTATTAAGATAAAAATTTAGAACACGCTTTAAGGCGTGTTTTTTTTGCGCACTTTTTTATTACGTATTGAGTAAGAAAATCTATGCAGTTAAAGAGAAAGAGATTGTAACAGGTAAATTGAGAAACATTTAAACAGTAAAAACGGCAAGATTGAAAGGAACAAAAAATGAATTTTAAATATGGTTTTACAGAAGCAGATAAAAGAGAAGCAAACAATTATATAACAGAGACGAAAATGCAAGAAGAATTAATTCCGGCGAGAATAACACAAGTACACAGAGAGTATTATCATATCGTTAGTGAGCATGGTGAGAGTGGGGCAAGATTAAAAGGGTCAGCATTCTATAATGGTGAAGAGATAATTTATCCTGCTGTTGGAGACTTTGTGTTAATTCGGTTTAATCAACAGGGGGATTCGGTAATATATACCGTTCTACCGAGAAAATCTTATTTTTCTAGATTAGACCCTGCAACAAGGCAAACAGAACAAATAGTAGCAACTAACTTTGATTATGTATTTATCATGCTGTCTCTCAATCATAACTTTAGCATAGGAAGAATTGAACGATATGTAACAGCAGCTTGGCAAAGTGGTGCAACACCTGTAATTGTACTAACAAAAGCAGATTTAGTAGAAGACGTAGAAGAATATATAAACCAAGCACAGTTGGTTGCTCCCGGAGTAGATGTAGTTGCTATTAGTTCATTAAAAGGAGAAGGACTTGAAGAACTAAGGCGATATGTTAGTGCAGAGAAGACAATCGTGTTCCTTGGTTCATCAGGAATAGGAAAATCTACATTAGTAAATGCGCTTGCAGGGAAAGAGATTATGAATACGAATGGAATTCGTGAGGAGGATAGTAAGGGGTATCATACAACGACGCATAGACAGATGATTGAATTGGAAAATGGAGCATTGATTATTGATACACCGGGAATGCGTGAACTTGGAATGTGGGATGTAGCAGAAGGATTAAAAGAATCATTTGGAGATATAGAAGAGTTAGTGGAGCAATGCAGATTTCATGATTGCAGTCATGGCAATGAACCAGGTTGTGCGATTAGAGAAGCACTTGAGAATGAAACATTGACTGCAAGTAGATATAAAAGTTATGTGAAACTTCAAAGAGAATCAAAGATGCGTGAACAAAAAGATGCACGAAAGCAAGCCAA
>NZ_JAVBNS010000157.1:0-12951 GCF_031551385.1 Anaerosporobacter sp. | reverse complement strand
GCTTTGCCATCGTTTGCAATCTCTACTTGAAATCCTTCTATTTTTAAGTAAGCAGCTACAATAGTAGCAAGCTCTTTCTCATCTTCAACAATAAGAACGGTATGCATCATGACATTTCTCCTTTAATTCTTTGAATACTTACCTAGTAAAGGTCGTATAGGAAATGCTTTATTGCTAAGAATACCTTGCTTGTCAACTAAGATTTGATATCCATCGTTTAATACTTTATGTGTACCCTGATCTAAAGGTGTAGAATACCAACTAGGTTCAACAAGACCAAATTCAACTTCCTCACCCTCTTCAAACCATACACGTATGGAAGTGCACGCTCCCCAATATTCTATTACAAAGTTTTTTACATTTCCGAGATGATGAATAAAAGAAATTTTATAAAGTAATTCCTCTTTAAATTCAGTTATGATACATACATCAATATCAGAGTCTGGTTTATTTGCTTGACGTGCAAAAGAGCCGACAAGTACAATTGCTTCTATTTGTGAATCATTTGTTCCCCATTCAGTTATCATATTAATAATATCACGCATATGAGACCACCCCTACCTATTCGTAATCGATAATCCTAGTATATCATTTTATTCCGAAAAATGCCATGACCAATGCGTAATATTATCTGTTTACCAACCTTTTGATTTCAAAAACTTATATACAATCTCTTCTCTTTGTACCAAATCGTCGGTATTATATTCCATTAATGTCAGCTCTCCATCAATCCGTCCATCTTTAATATATAGGATTCGATTCCCACGAAGGGCAGCTTTTAAATCGTGAGTAACCATAACAATAGACTGCCCTTCTGTATGTATTGTTGTAAATATATCAAGTACGCTTTCGCCTTGAGAGGAATTTAAAGACCCTGTCGGTTCATCTGCGAATAAAATCTTAGGTTCATTAATTAATGCTCTACAGATTGCAACCTTCTGTCGTTGCCCACCTGACATCTGATTCGGAAACTTATGCTTGTGCGTATCAAGTTCTAGTTTATTCATAAGATATGTCACACGTTCCTCAACTGCTTTACGTGTAAATTGGGTTTTATAGGTAGGACTTACGATGTTTTCATAGACATTAAGATTTGGAATTAAGTTAATTCCTTGGAATACGAATCCAAGTTTATTCTTACGTAGTTTCGAAATATCCTTTTCTTTCATAGTTGTGATATCTTCCTTATCGAAGAACACCTTTCCTGTAGTAACTTGATCCATACCACTCAGCGAGTATAAAAGTGTTGATTTACCTGAGCCTGAACTTCCCATAATTACAGTAAAATCACCTTCATAGATATCTAAATCTACATTTTTAATAATGTTGTTAATTTCTCCATCGGTAATAAAACTCTTACACAATAATTGTGTTTTGATAATTGAATTTTTCATGTTGACCTCCATTATTCTGTCACTAAATCTCTAACATCTACATGATACAACGTATGGCTAGATAATATCGTACTAATCATAAATAGTAAGAATGCACAGGTGTTAAGGATAATAAGATGTATCACATTAATCGTAATCGGATACTTTCGAAATCCAAATAAACTAAGTGCAAGCGACATAATATTTCCGTAAGATAGTATTGTTAATGGTACAGCAATCACAATTGCGATAAGAGCAATAATGCCGACATAATACAGATTGGATAAAAGTAAATCGTTTGTTGAATAACCAATGCATTTATAGATACCGTTGTTTTTCTCGTTATCTGAATTCTTTAGCATTACGATACAGAATATATTAATGCCTGCAATTATGAAAACAAGTATGATAACAGGAGGGATTCCATTAATTTGAGGAGTTGTAATCATATTTAGGATAGAGGAAAATGCTTCTGTTCTAGGGATTACTTCACCATGATTACCGATTTGGTCTTTTATATCTTGAATAAATTGTTCCTGATTAACGCCTTCTTTTAGATAAATAGAACAGGTATTATAACTTATCAAAATTGCATTTGATGTGTAGGTGTCTGTGCGTAGACGACAGGCATCGCCAAGTTGGTAATATGTTTGAAAAAGCCCTGTAATCAGTAATTTTGTTTTGAACGTAGTTCCAACATAGCACTCAATATAATCACCAATGTCTTTTCCTAAATCATTTGCAACTTTGGTTGATATCGCAATTTCATCTTTTGTATTTGGATTCCTTCCTTGGATTACAGGTAAATCTATGCTTTCATAGTCATCATAAACGAAGGGATATAAGTTAGGAGTAACAATATCTTTCTTCCAGTCAAGAAGGATTACTTCACCTTGAACCATGTTATATGTATGTGCAACTCTTTCATCTGCGTCTACAAGGGATTTTATATTATCATATTGACTTACATCGGAAACATGAATCATAACATCAGAAGAATCAATCCCTATCCAGTGTTCATTGTTTTCTTTCTGGGAATTGGCAACATCTAATGAAATCATAGCGAAATTAATGCTAAAAATGGTTACGATAGCCGTTAACAGAATACTAATAATACCTTTCTTATCTCGTAATATATTTCGTAAAGCAATTCCCATTGGAGAAAATGCGGTACTTACATTTCCGTTAAATCGTTGTTTCTTTGTGTTGGTGTTTTGAAGCCCATTTAAAGCATAGATCGGTTTAATATTCTTCGTTTTACGAATGATGAAATATATAATTGCTAGAACAAATAAAAAGATAAAAATAAAACATGGTAATCCTGTTTGTAAAACATGGATATTTGAGGTTTCGCCAAGGTTTTCAAATATACTATTTAATATCAGGTTTGAGAGTAATTTGGATACTACAATACCCAATGCGCTTGCGACAGAAACAATAGCAAGATAAAACGTAAGATACATTTTGAGTATAGCGTTGCTATCATATCCGATGGTCTTATAGATAGCGATTGACTTCGCATCAGTATGCATCGTATGGCGAATCATAAAGTTTATAATTAAGCAGCTTATTACTAACATAATACAACCAATTGCAAGGAATACGGCAGATACTATATTCGGTGCTAACAATGCATTTGATATCATAGTATCAACACGACTTATGTAACCAGGGAATATCTCAGGGTATTTCTCTTGGTATGTAGTCATGATATCTTTTTCTGTATAATGATTGCCTGCATAGATTTTTAAAGCATATTGTATAGAACATTCTTTCGGTATCTTATCTATTAGTATAGATGAATCAAATGCTGTTGAGGTTGAATAGGGTTCTACAAAAATTCCACTAATGATATACGTTAGATCACCTGTTGTATTTTTAATTATAAGTTGGTCTCCTATATTTAAATTAAATTCATTTTTGATACATGCTGGAATTAAGCATTGTTTTTCTTCATCGCTATTGATTGGGATAGAATTACCCTCAAGTATACGGATATCGCCATGTATATTCGTATCATATGCAACAAAATCCGCAAATGCTTCTATCTTTTTTTCATTCACATACATCTCGTCATTGATGTAGGAATATGGTGTAAGAATTGTCTCTTTTACTTCATCAAGTTCATTAAAACGATTTTGATAGAACTCACAAGAACGATAGTCTGTCGAGTAAAAGAATATCGTTATATCGGCAGGTTTACACTCCTCCTTTAGCTGTTTATATGGTTCATTGATGGAAGTTAGCATTGTCAACGCGCCATTAAGTAATGCGGTACATAAGAGTATAACAAAGAAAATCATCACGGATTGGATTCCCCGTTGTCTAAATAGTTTAATCCACATGGTATGGGCTCCTTTTATAATTGGTGGTGTATTGAATGAATAGGGATTGTTAAGTAATTACCTTGTATCTAGATTAAATCATAAATATTAAATAAAAATAGTTAAATTATAAATAATTATAAACAAAGCAAATGTATATATGGGATGCAACAAAATACACGCAAAAAAGACAGTTTAATGACTTATCTAGGTCCTGTTCTATCACATTACTTGTAACATTAAGTGGTTCTTATTTCATATATACTGGATTATTATTTTTTAACCAATACTCCAGAGAAAGAAATGCTTTCTTCAAAAACTATTAAAGCGAAGTATTATGTTTCGGAATTTCAAATGATTCCAAAACATAATACTTCGCTGATAGACATAACTTTTACTAAAACTTCTGCTCACTTATTATTCTTTCTAGTTCCATAATTTCTGCTTTTGATAACTCTTGTCCTTTTAGGTAATCTACAATGAATTTACTTAGTGAACCACTGTATAATTGATTTATTAAAGCTTTTGTTTCCGTGTTTTGCACGGTGCGTTTGGATATGGATGCTTTGCATAAGAAACCAGGATCTTCTCGAATAATTGCTCCTTTATCAATAAGTCTTTTAATTACTGTATACGTTGTGTTCTTTTCCCAACCGATATACTCTTTGATAATTTTAGCAATATCCTTTGCGGCAAGTGACTTATTGGACCATAAAAGCTCCATAATGTTAAGTTCACCTTCGTGTAATCGAATTTCTTTCATCCTAATTTGTCCCCATACTTTCACTTTCTATGATTCTAGCTCTGTATTGGGAAGGATTAATTTGAACGATTAATCACTGCTTTCGATATCGCATATGACTTTAGACCCATTAAGAGCAACAATACTCATATTCTACATGAATGGATGGTATTTGTCAAATTTAATGATATCTTGTTATGTGTGTATAGTAACGATATTTTAATACAAGTTCCACACTATTTTCGTAATTTTTCTAGTAAATCTGTGAAATAAGTAGGTAATGGTGCTTCAAATTCCATGTATTCGTTTGTTGATGGATGAATAAATCCAAGAACTCTAGCATGTAATGCTTGCCCTTCTAGTTTGAATTTAGACTTGGAAGGACCATAGACATCATCACCTACAAGTGGGTGGGATATGCTTGCCATATGAACGCGAATTTGATGGGTACGACCTGTTTCTAAAGCACATTCTACGTATGCGTATTGCGTTCCAAGGTTTTCAATAACTTTATAATGTGTTGTTGCAGCTTTTCCGTTTTTATGATTGATACACATCTTCTTACGGTCAATCGGATGTCTTCCGATTGGGCCTTCTACCGTACCATCCATAGTCGAAAATGAGTTGTAAACGATTGCTTCGTATTTTCTTGTAATAGAATGTACTTTTAATTGTTCTGCGATACAAGTATGAGATTTATCATTCTTGCATACGACGATAACACCTGTTGTATTCATATCAATTCGATGAACAATACCTGGTCGTAATACGCCATTGATGCCAGATAAATTATCTCTGCAATGATGCATAAGCGCATTTACAATCGTACCAGAATAATGTCCTGCAGCAGGGTGAACAACCATTCCTTTTTCTTTGTTAATGACAATAAGATCGTCGTCTTCATATAAGATATCAAGTGGACTGTCTTCTGGTTCAATTTCGAGTGTTTTTGGTTGGGGAATTGCGATAGTAACCGTATCCCCTTTTACTACTTTATAGTTTGCCTTTACTACCTTATCGTTTACACAAACGGAATTCTCTTTTACAAGAGATTGTATATAAGAACGTGATAGATTGAAATCATCTAGGTCTTGGCAAACTGTGGCTAAATATTTATCAATTCGGATGTTTTGATTATCTTCTGTTACGACAAATGAAACAATCGTATGATTTTCGTCATTTGCGATTGCTTCATTTGTCGTTTCATCTAACAAATCATCATCGAATAATTCGTTATCTGTATTCAAATTAGTAAATCCTCTCTTCTATTAATCTTGTTACGAAATAGTTTGATCTTTTTTCTTAGAAAGAAAATTCAAGTCTTCATCTTTGTAGTAGAATAAGAACAGTAAGATTAGTAAAACACAAGATACTGTCACATAGCAATCTGCTACATTAAATATTGGGAAATCAATTAATTCAAAGTATAGAAAATCTACTACATAATTTCTAAATACACGGTCGATACAGTTTCCAACTGCACCAGCAGCTAAGAAAATCAAAATCCAGTGAACAGGTTGGTAATGTTTTGTTTCTGGCAATTTGATATATACAAATGCGATACCGATTAAAATAATTAGTGTGAATACTACAAATAGCCAAATTCTATCTTGAAGCATTCCAAACGCCATACCACGGTTTTCATGATAAAAGAATTGGAATACACCTTTTATTAGATCATAACCTGAACTACCTTCAAGGTTTGTCTTTGCTAAAATTTTGGTAATTTGGTCTAATGCAATTAATAATACAAACCAGATTAAACCAGTTGCCTTCTTTTTCATTAAGTCTTGTTCCTCCAAAGAGTTATTTGTTTTGAATAAATTCTAATGCTGCTCTCATTTCATCGTCAGTTACAGTAGAGTCAATAATAGCATTTCCGATTTTCTCAAGTAAGATGAATTTGATTTTACCAGCTTCCATCTTCTTATCGTTCTTTGTAGCAGCAATAATTTCTGTTATATCAAGTCCTGTTATACCAACAGGAAGGCCAAAAGAGCGTATCACAGAGATAGCTTCTTCTAATTCCTCCATGGAAAGCATACCTCTCATAACAGACATATGGATTGCAGCAACTGTACCAATAGCAACACATTGTCCATGGAATAATTTGAAGTTCATAAGTTTCTCTACTGCATGGCCAAGTGTATGACCAAGATTAAGTAAAGCTCTTTCTCCTTTTTCATGAGGATCTCTTTCTACTACTTCTTTTTTGCATAAACAACTACGATACACCATTTCAAGAATAATCTCATATTCTTGGTTCATAATGCGGTCATGATTATCTTGTAACCATTGATAGAAAGGTGCTTCCTTAATATAACCATATTTGATTACTTCTGCCATACCAGATGAAAATTGTTCTGCTGGTAATGTTTGAAGCGTTGCTAGATTCATATAGACACATTTGGGCTGATGAAAAGCACCAACCATGTTTTTGTAAGCGTCAAAGTCAACACCTGTTTTTCCGCCAACACTACTATCAACCATTGATAAAAGTGTCGTTGGTAATTGTACGAAACGAATTCCACGTAGGTAGGTAGCCGCTGTATAACCAACTAAATCGCCTACTACGCCACCACCAAGAGCGAATAAAACATCGTTACGATCGAAATGAGCCTTGATAAGGTGCTCATATAGATTCTTAACAGTATCTAATGTTTTATTCTCTTCCCCAGCAGGAAACACGTAGGAATCAACGAATGCCACATGATTTTTTGTATTCTCTATTACATCTTGTAGATATATGCTTGTATTAGAATCGCATACAATACATACTTTGCGATTAGATAACTCAAGTTTCTCTAATTCTGCACCTAATTTATCATAGGAGTTATGAAAAATGATGTCATAACACCAAGAATTATTGTAATTAACGTTTAGTATTTCATGCATAAAACTGCCCCTTCCATAGTTCGAGTTATTTCAATTTTGTATATAATAATGAGGCTGTCGTGCTTGATAGAGAGCACAGCGACAGCCTATTTAATCATATTAATCAAGGTTAACTTCAAAATCGATAAATTCAAATTCGGATTCAGAAGAATTGCTTTTTTCTTTACTAGTACTTGAAGCGGTATCAAGGGTAGATGCAACTTCGTCTTCTATTTCGAAGTCAGAATCTTCGGCATCTGATCCAGAAGTTGTATCGGTTGCGGTATTAACATATCTTGCAATTTTTTCAAATGCTTCTAGCTCTTCTTTCGTAAATAAATCTTCAACGGAAGTTTTTTTAGCGATTGGCTCGTCAATAAACTCATCAACAAGTTTTTTGGCAAGAACTTTATCAGCTTCTTCATCTTGAACTTCTGAAACAACTTCATTAACTGGAGACTCTTCCATTAAAGGAACTTGTATCTCCTCATGTCCTTCAATGCTAGTAGAATCTTCTTTTGATGCTTGAGTATGTAGTGGAGCAGAAACCTCTTCTGCTAGATTAGCCGAAGCCATATTTATATACTCGCTATTCATAAGTGTTAATTCAAATGTTGGCGATTGTAATAATTCAATCTGTGTTGCTGCCAAATGTTTATATTGAACTTTATAGCTTTCATATTGACTTGTAAGTGCTGTAATCATTTGATTGATATGGTTTAATTCATTCTTCGCATCAACAATAATTAAGTCAGCTTTCCCGCGTGCTTCTTTTTCAATTGCTTTTGCAGTTTTAAGTGCTGCTTGTTTTGTCTCTTCTGCCGTTTGCTCTGCAAGAACTAATGCTTTTTGTAGTGTCTTTTCGATAGTCTTATAATATTGAATTCCATCGTTTAGTACACTAATTTTATCTTTTAATTCTACATTTTCTTTATATAATCGTTCGTAACCTGTTAAAACATCACGCATAAAACCGTCTACGTCTTTTCGATCATAGCCAAATCCTGTTTTAAAATTCTTACTTTGTATCTCAATCGGTGTTAACATTACTGTGCCTCCTAAATGTATTTCTTTAATACGACAAAATATCGTCCTTTTTTTGTCTGGTTTTGTTGTTCCTGATAGATGAATTTTCCGTATCCTCGAACGGACACTACATCTCCTTCATTGAGAGTGTAGCTTATAGATTCAATTAAACGACTATTAACAAACACCTTCCCAGCAGGAATTAAATTACTAAGGCTGCTTCGTGACCCGTTAAATGCTAAAGCTAATACAGCATCAAGTCTTACAGAAGCTACCGTACCTCGAATTTCCTGAAACTGAGGTGTCATAGTTATCATTAAATTATCATCTTGTGTACATCTAACATCGGTATGTTTTATACGGGTAAGATTCTCAACGATATAATGACACATCTTATCGTTGCAGAATACATACCCTTCCTTGTTCTTTATAATGATATCACCAATTGTATAACGCTCTATTCCAAGGTTTAGTAATGCACCTAGAAAATCTCTATGCGTTAAGGCATCACTAAACTTCTCATTACGTGGGGCTATCTTAATGCAGTGAATAGGAAATGTTCTATCATAATCCTTCATCGGCTGATAGAAACAAACCATCTTACGTTCTGCGTCCTCATAACCACCATATAAATCAATTTCTACTGGTGGTAATTCTTTCTTCATAGACAATAATAAATTCAATTCGTTCAAATTCAAAAAATCTGAATACGTTGTAAATCCTTTATTGAATGTACTAAAGGCAAGTTCTTTTAGTCTTTTGCAAAGCAATTGCTCTTCTTTGGTCATGTTTCATCTTACCTCTTACGATTGATTTTTATTATGTTCCTATCCCTTTAAATGATAAAAAATTGTTTGAAAAAATAATATAACAACTAAGGTAATCATAGGAGCTAAATCAACCACTTTTGTATTAAATATAGAATGTTTCAATAAGAACCGTATTGGTGCTAATAGAGGTTCTAGTAAAGTGATTAGAAATTCTTTTATCTTCATATTAATTGGGAACCAACTCGTCAAAAAATATGCAAACAATACAACTTCTAATACGATAAAGAAAACATAAAGTGCATTTACGATTAAGTTACTCATACGACTCCTTAAAATTCTTTGTTAATAGTTGGAACTCCAAATCCTTCATCTTGAACTAAATCAAGATAATCACCCGAAATATCTACTGTATCAGGTGAGAAGATAAATATGTATCTTGAAATTTGATGAAGTTTACCATTAATAGCATAAACACATCCTGATATAAAATCCATAATTCTCTGTGCTTCTACAGGATCAAATCCTTCAAGATTGACTACAGCAGCTCGTCCACCTAACAACATATCACAGATATCTTGAGAATCTTCAAACGAAGAAGGTTTTGTAATACAAACTTCAAGCCCTTTGCTCGTACGAATAGGAACAATCTTATTCGAAGAGTTCGAACGTTCACGCTCTAAACGTTGTGTACGCTCTTTTCTAGTTTCTGAAACTGGTATTTGAAGTTCGTCATCCTCTTTATCCTTATCGATATAAGAACGTGTTGGAATCTTCTCTGGACGAGAAAGTCTCTCTGGTTTTGTTATCACATTATCCTCAGAGTCATCGCGTTCACGTCTAGAACGTCTCTTTTCTTCACGTGCACTCTCTTTTGCTTCGTAATCGTCCTCGTAATCATCGTAATCATCATCTTCTCCTAACTTTAAGTAGCCAAGAAAACTTTTTAATATATTAGCCATAAATATCTCCCATCTTTATATTACATCCTTATGGTTAGTTGTTAATCACGTTCACCGAAAATTCCAGTGCCGACACGAACCATCGTAGCACCTTCTTCAATTGCAACTTCATAATCATTTGTCATTCCCATGGATAAAATCTTCATATCAACATTATCAATGTTTTTCGTTTTGATGTCAACACATAAATTTCGCAAATTTCTAAAATGAACCCTATTTTTCTCACTATTTTCAACAAAAGGAGCAATTGTCATAAGTCCTTTAATTCTTATATTAGAAAGCTTAGAAATCTGTTCAATTAATGGAAGAACCTCCTCTTCCATTGCACCAAACTTCGTATCCTCTTTTGCGATATTTACTTCTATTAATATATCGCAGATTACATTTTTCTTAGCAGCTTCTTGATTAATCGTTTCTGCTAATCGATAGGAATCTACAGAATGAATCAAACATACTTTATCTACAATGTATTTTGCTTTGTTTCTTTGTAGATGCCCTATCATATGCCAATTGACAGGCAATTTCACTGTTTCATATTTATCCATAATTTCTTGTACTTTGTTTTCACCAAATTCCTTAATACCACAATCCATTGTTTCTTCAACAAGTGCTAATGGTTTTGTTTTGCTAACCGCAATTAAAGTAACGTCTTCGCGGTTTCTGCCGGCTCTTTCACAGGCTCTAGCTATTTGTTCTTCTACATAGGCTAAATTTTCCTTAATCATAATACTCGTCCTCTTAATATATAATATTTTGTTCTACTGCCATGGAAGCATCTAAGATAATATGATCGTATTCGGATAAACCGAATGTTGTATTTGATTTAATAATACAATATTCTTGATTTTCATAAACTTTTTCGATTCTTCGGAATACGCAATATCCTTTATTGACATTATAGACACCTTCTAGCTTGTCTGTTTCTGATATTGTGTAGGTCTCTTGTGTCTCTACATTTTTAATGATATCACCAGCACTAAGAGAAAATTTATCAACATAGCAAAAATCATCATCTTGATAGTAAATCTCTGTTGGAACAAAAGGATATGTCTGTTCTCCGTTTTCTGCATAGACTTGTTTTACTACACCAACAGCACTAGTATCTCCGCCGTTTGTACAATAGGAACGTGGTACTTTATAGAATTCTTTCTCTGTAATAGAAGAAATCGGTATCTTTAGTCCACTTGCAGAATTAAGAATAAGTTCAACCGTTACAAAACGATCTTCTACATAGCGAAGCATATACGAGTTAAAATTCAATTTAGCAAAAAAACCTTCACCCTTTTGATATACAGTAATTGGAGCTGTAACCGTCAAATTATCTTTTTTGAAAACCATTTTAACGGAAGTTTTTTCCAATAGTTTATCATATTGCTCTTTGGAAATGTTGAGAATAAGTGTCCATTTCTCATTCGTTACAAGTTTATAGATTGGACTATCTTTTTCCATAAGAGTACTTGCCCGTAACATTGTTTTATTATAGGAATCCATAGTAAATGTATCTAGTGTTACGTCATCTTCCGTAAGGTTTTCTAGTCCATCACAATAGTAAGATACAATACCACTCTTTTTCGATTTAACAACATCAAACACGGTTCCTGATTGTGAAGAGATGCTCTCAATATTCTTCATATTCGAATTATTAAGACAATCGAGGATACCATTCTCTAAGTCATATTTGAAGTTATATACTTCACTATAATTACTTGGTGTATACGTATTCTTAAAATTACTAATATCTGAACGTATACTTGCAATATCTTTTGATGTTAATTCTATTGTTTCCGTAGATTCTGCTAGTGTTTCAGCAATACTACCATTTTGATCTAAGGAATATACGACAGAATTCTTTGCTACCTTCTCACCATCTTTTATGTAATAATTTACGTAACCAGCTTGAGAGGTCGTTACGATTTCCTCATCACGAAGGATAATGCCTTGACAAGTGTTATCGTCTGCTATTGTCTTTTCGACTACTTCATAGATTGCCAAATGCTCTTTGTTCAGGTATAGAAAAACATTAATACCAATATAGATAAATAATACGAAAAAGATAATCGCACCAATATTAATATTAATTGGTCTTCTGTATTTGGCCACTTTTCTGCCTTTACTACTCATGTAAGTAACCTCCTCTGCTCAGTGCAGAACCATTGATATAATTATACTGCTTACCTTGATAGCTTTCGAAATGTTCCATTTCAGCCTCAAATTCATCTTTTAGTTTCCACCAACTTGTATTCCAGTTACTAAATACAGAGTCATCTTCTGGTATCCTTGAAAACAATCGTTCAACAACCATAGTAGGTCGAAGGTGTTCTAAGAACAATCTAAGCCTTTGTATATACTCCTCTTTTGAACATATCGTTATTTCATTCTTTTCATATTGTGTAGCCATCTCAGAATTCTTGGCAATATATAATGAATGCAGTTTAACAATATGAATCGGCAATACCGAAAGAACTTTTGAGGTTTCTATAACATCTTCTAGTGTATCTTGTGGTAGATTTAATATAATATGTGTGCACACACAAAAATCATACTTCGCAATTCTTAATACGGCATCTAAGAATTCTGCTAAAGTATGTCCTCGATTTATCTGATTAAGTGTATGGTAATTTACCGTTTGCAATCCTAATTCAATTGTTATTCCAATGTTTTTTTCCTCTGATAATTGCTTTAAAAATTGGAGATACTCATCATGAATGCAATCTGGACGAGTTGAGATGGATATTTCAACAATGTCAGGAAACACGGCAGCGGCATTCATATATGCTTTGAATTGCTCAATTGACATATATGTGTTCGTATAATTTTGAAAATAAGCGATATACTTATCTGCATGATAACGTTTGGCAATATGCTCTTTATTTTTTTCTAATT
>NZ_JAVBNS010000086.1:0-2895 GCF_031551385.1 Anaerosporobacter sp. | reverse complement strand
CACCACTCGAACCATATGGTTATCAGGTATCAGTGTATCTAAATCCATCGGAATCAGCGATAATTGATGCTGTTCGTAAGCCTTGAACGATGCTCTTTTTTTCATCCCTGTTTTCCTCCTAATCCCGCATGGTTACTACGTGTTCCTTGCTTTTATTATACCATATCCTGCTCATTATTACAACAAAATCCGCCTCAAATCTTTCGATTTGAAACGGTTTCTTTGAGGCTTTTGTTACAGCCCCTTTTTGTCTATGGGATACGAAAAAGATATATTTTCATTTTCGATGTCAGACTTTGAACTCTCGTAATGTGCAAATAGTCTGAATTTTTTATTATTGTAACATCGCTTTGTATTGTTTATCAATCCGAGATTTGATTCATTTTATCTGTTGCCTGACCTCCATACCGCCGACAAATACCATCTTGATTTTTTCTTTAGATTCTACGATTACACACTTAAGGATTTACGTAAATAAATAGTAACTTAAAAACATATTGGAACAAAAAAATTAAATGAATTCGATATCTTCATTTACCTTTTCATGAATATCAATTCTGTTTTCAATTTCGATTTTATTAACTAACCAACCGTTTAAGTTACAACTTTTTATAAATTCATCAATCCTGTTAACACCATTAATTTCTTTGAGCGTAACAACAACACCAAAGCGAACACCTATTCCATCCTTCGGATCTAATCGGTTGTTTGTTTTAACTTCCATTCCCCAATTCTTATTTATATATGATTTCTTTGCCTGCTTCCTGTTAGTGGGAACTTCAGTAATGTATTTTACATTATCCCATTTTCTAAACTTTTCCCTCGCTTCGTTTTCTAAAAGATAATATCCTCCAGTATTCAACGATTCATCTTGATTCTGCTTATCTTCATTAACTTCCTTTAACTTGCCGTTGTCTTGTATCCTGCCAAAATGAAGGTTGAGCTCAGTATTAGTATAGTCAACACCCTGTGTTCTGTCACATACAGGGAAGTAACACATAGTGGCTCTTGCAACATAGGGGTATTTGTCATCTTTAAGAGGAACGGGAAAACTATAATTGTAAGTATTCCATTTTTCACTAACATCAGACACCAAAAACTTAATCTCATCATCTTTTGTTTGAACAATATGGTCTATTTTGATTGGTACTACCCCATGTCCATAAAGAGCGACCTCCTCGGGTGTCGGCTTTTCGTTCCAATTCCTTGCCGCATCGATGATCATTGCTTTAGCCACTTCTCTGTTTAATCCTATAACATCAATCAAATATGACAGTTTACGGGCAATCCAAGGAGCAGCATACGAGGTGCCGGCGACGCTTGCTGCTCCTAGCGGCTCACAAACTATCATATACTGATCTTCACTTCCACCATAATAACTAATATCCGGTTTTGCAAAAAATGATAACGCCAAGCCTTTTCGTGCATACTTAGTTGATAAGCCTTGCTTAGTAACAGCATTTACTACTATGCTATTTATTGAGTCGGCAGGCGAACCTATTTTCACAACATCGTTATTAGGTTTGTTAGTTCCTGCAATAACAAAGATAATATCGTTCTCATACTGAATTTGGTCTAATATAGCGGCCTCTGCAGAAATAAAATTATCATTTATTTCTTGATTGCTTCCCAACGAAATGTTCCAGACTTTAATATCTTTATTATTTGAGATAATTTCTTTTATAAGCTTTGTAATTGTAAACGAAGAAAATTTGCCTCCAGTTGCTACACCAAAGTGACGTACTTTAAACCTACCACAGCCATCATTTAACCACGGATTTAACCGAACTCCATCAACGATAATTGAAGATACGGCAGTTCCGTGGCGATAATCCGCTTGGTTTTTGGGGAGCTCGTCATCAACCATATCATGATATTCTACCCATTCGCTGAAATATACACGGTTATCAAATAGGGTGTCAATGACGCCAATAGTTGGTTCGATAGTTGGAGAAGGGATGGTCACAATATCATCCCTATATTCTTCGATAAAGTCATCTGGTGATAAATTAGAAAGATTTTCTGTTGTCATAGAAACAAGATAAGGCGCTTTTTCAAACAAAAGTTTTAATTGGTTTTCATCTAAAAAAACTGTTTGATTATTTAATATCCTACTTGATAAAATCTCTATTCCTATCTTTTTAAACAATGTTTTTGTGTCCATGCGAGTATTGTATAATGTGATTATACTTTCCTTAAATTGTGCTGTTGGCGATTCCACTTCAAAATCATCAATATATGAAACGTCAGCGATCACTTGCTTGAAGTCTGATTTAGTCATTGAAAATCTTTTAAATGGAATTGCATTAATTACCCTTTCATCTTCAAAAACAGATTTATTGATACCCTTATTAAACCTAGAATTTAGAATGTCACTTGTTTTAATAAGTAAGTCTATACTTTTTTCCAAATCCTCAATATCAAGGAAATAAGTTATAATATGTTTGCTTTTTTCTTCATTGAATTTAGCTCCTACAATAGCAAAATTAGAATCTTTGCCTTTAAATAATCCGGAAATCCGATTGCTTTTTGCGACTATTTTATTATAATAAACGCTAATAAGTACACCATCAAAGGGTCTTTTTTCATTTCTCCAGAATTCCGCAATTTGACCTATTTTTAATAGTAATCTATTTGTTTGCTCACGAGTCACTACTTTTTTACTGTTCATAGAAGCACCACCGCCACCACCGCTTTTCGAAGCTTGAACAAATCGTTTGCCTTTTAGTTCCAATATATTATTCATTATAATCATCCTCCTTGTTTAGCTTTCTTGATACGGTGCTTTTGGACTCTCCCTTAAGCTTTTCGATTTCTCTTACAGTGAAACCTTGTATATTTAGTTAAGAAATATCGATTTTCTCAAGGTTTCCAAATAAAATATAATAAATTCTC
>NZ_JAVBNS010000047.1:0-2841 GCF_031551385.1 Anaerosporobacter sp. | reverse complement strand
TGCATTTATTATTTCTGTCTCTTTTTCTTTATTTTTCTTACTTTTATAATATACTAAACTACGAGGTATTTTTAATAGTCTGCACATTGCGCTGATACTGTACTTGTCTTTATTGGATAAGATTATATCTATTTTCGTGCCATTATCAGCGCTGCTTACTTTAAAATATCATTCTCCATCTGTAGCTGTGCTAAATCCTTTTTTAACTTAATCATTTCATTTTCTTCTGGTGTTCTGTTATCTACAGCTTTAAGTGAACCTGAATTATTATAGTCTACTGTCCATTTGCAAATGGTTGATTTTGCTATGTTATATTCTTTATGTAACTCATTGATTTTCCTGATTTCTTTAACGCTATTATTTGCTTTTTAAAGTCATCTGTATAATTTTTAATTTTTCCTGGCATAGTATCTTTCCTTTCTTTTTTTATATCATACCATATCCAAATACAACTTGTCTAATATATTATAACCGATCTAGGTGTTTCATAAACTGGTCATAAGAATTTGAACCATCGACAACAGGAACAATAGGAATGATAAAATCAAAGAACTTTGTCCTATCCTTGGATACAAAAATATCGTCGCGCAAAAGATAAAGAAAGCGAAGAGGTTTAGCCTTCGCCCCCTTATTTCTTTGAACGTTTATTAGTGTATTTACTTCCCGTAGCCGCTCAAAGATGCGATTGGCATTGTATCTATCCATATCCTCAAAGACAATTACATCTGCTTTACATTGCTCGAATAAGTACAGCACCTCATTGAGATATTTATCAAAATATGAATCGTCACTGCCTTCAAAAATTTCAATCTCAAATTTATCCGCGCTAACTCTCTTGAATATACCTTTATTGGCCTGCGCCTTATAAATGTAGTATATCAAGGCTATTGCTAAGATAGCACAAATAGTACCACTTATAAGTGGAGAACTATTATCTACTGTGAAACTCAAAATGTTTTTTATCCATACATTCGAAATACTACCAACATATCCCTGCCAGCCACTGAAAAACAAAATATGAAGGAGTGCAAGAACAAAGACGGCTGTTGCCATTACTAGGCACGCCAGTTTGCGTGGTGAAAAGTTTTGCTTTATTCTAAAGTTTGTCTGTGGGATACAGTTTGGTGAAATTTGATGAATTAGCTGATTGAGAATTTTCCCTTCTAAAACTGATTCTTTTACTGTATCTGATTCTAGTCTATCATTTGATGCCGTATCTATATCATCTGAGCTATCATCTTCTGACCGAAAATGCGCCAGCGAAATATGGAGGAAGTTTTTGTCTAAATGTAATGTTTTATACGATTCTAAAACACTGCTTTTTCCAGCACTATATGCACCTGAAATAGCAATGTTTCTCAAATCATTATTTTCAAAAACATAGTCCAGAGCCTCACTATATATTCCGATTTCGGCATCTCTAATTGGTGTCAATTTTTGAAATTTGGGTTTTCTCTCAGACATACATAATCCTCCGTATTAGTTCACAAACACCGATTGTATTACATGCTATTTTGTACACTTGCTTTATATTTTTGTTGACCAGAGCTTGTTTTTTCAATCACCTGAATTGACCCTCCAGTCTTATTAACATGATTGAGAAATAGTGTTCCGAGCAACAATCTATCATTGCGTGGAATTCGATTCCACTCGTATCCCTTGAACAACTCCTTAACAAGAAATATTTCACCCTCTAATAAATTTTCAGTTTCCTTTATTGCTAACTCCAACAATCCGTTAACGTCAATCATTGCTTTCCTCCTGACAACCACAATAACAATGTTGTTAATAATACTATTATACCCACTTTTCAGAGTTTGTCAATCTGAGGGCAAAAAAATAGCCCTATCCACAAGTAAGAACACTCTGTGAATAGGGCAAGTGTATTATAAGTTGATTTCTATTTTAATGCCAGATTTAAATATTACAGAGAGGTGGCTTTCGCATATATCCATCCGTTCCACCAACTGGCGCACCAGCTTATCATCATACTCCGTCATTTCGCCAGTTTGCTCTTTAAGGAATGCGGTCATATCAGCCACTCGCTGTCGCTTGCCTTTGCGGTCTGCGTTATATTCCTGCATAGACTGTTTTGCTTCTCTCAATCGGAATATTTCATTCACCAAGGTATCGTAGTGCTCTTTTCTGTTTGCCGCTCGAACAATCTGCTCTTGCAGTTCTACAAGTTGGCTCTCAATTTCGGAAGTATCTTTGTCGAAATCAACCCCAAGCACCGTGGCAATGTTACACTCCAAAACCTCTATGAAACCGTTACTGTCGGTTATCACTCGATTTATAGCCTTGAGGACACCTCTCTGTAAATCTTCCTCAAGAATGGTAGGGGAATCGCAGTCCGAATTTTTATCCTCAAGCCTTCCAACGCAGCGCCAAACCACTGACTTCTTGCCTCTGTTATTCCAGTGAATTCTACGGTAAATATCTCCGCACCCACCGCAGAACACAATGCTTGAAAGTGCATATTTAGAACTGTAAACTCTCTTGCTGCCGTCAGCCTTACCCGTTTTTAAATTTGCTCGGCGAACCAGTTCCTCTTGCACCTGCATATATAGTTCTCTTGGAATAATGGCTTCGTGGCAGCCTTCCAAATAATACTGTGGTACATGACCGTTATTTACAACACGTTTTTTGGTGAGAAAGTCAACCGTATAGGTCTTTTGGAGCAGTGCGTCCCCGATATATTTAGATCGGTTATAATATATTAGACAAGTTGTATTTGGATATGGTATGATATAAAAAAAGAAAGGAAAGATACTATGCCAGGAAAAATTAAAAATTATACAGATGACTTTAAAAAGCAAATAATAGCGTTAAAGAAATCAG
>NZ_JAVBNS010000034.1:0-69045 GCF_031551385.1 Anaerosporobacter sp. | reverse complement strand
TCTACAAGTGTACAGCACTTAAGAAGATAACAATCGGAACAGGATTACAAGAAATCGGAAACCATGCATTCTGCCATGACAAAGCATTAGAGACAATAATTATCAGTAGTACAAAACTTAAAAAACTTGGAGATCATGTATTATATGCGAATACAAAATTAACAATCAAAGTACCAAGTTCAAAAGTAAGTGCATATGAGAAGTTGTTTACTAAGACAGCGCAAGGCAAGAAAGTAGTGGTTGTGAAGAAATAAACGGCTGAAATAAACGATAAGAGATAAACTACAATAAGATATAGTAATTAAGAATTCGCCTACATTTGCACAGAAAAAAGTGCAGATGTGGGCGAATTTCTTAAAAAAATTTACGGAAAAGCCAAATTTTTTGGGAAAAAGGGGTTTTGAGTTTGTCACCAGTTTGTCATGGGGTTGTTATAATGCTTATAAGACATATGCCTACAGTTCGAATAGCAACACGCAAAAATTTGGTGAATAGAACATTTATATAGGCAGAGACTCATTACAATTTTAAAGTACTAAATTATAAGGAGGAAAATGATTATGAAAAAAACAAGACTATCAAAACGAATATTTGCAGTTTTATTGGCAGTAATAATGGTGTTAACAGTGACACCATTACCAGTGTTAGCAGAAGTAAAAGAAGGAACGGGCTATTCTTTTGATACAGACACAGGGAAACTGACGATAACAATGGATGAGGGAATGGATAAGTACAGGAATATGGGTTCAGGTATTGATACGAGGGCGGTGAAATCAATTGAAATAGGGGGAGAGGTGACAGGGATTCCAGAATACGGATGTCAAAACCTTGCGAAATTGGAAAGCGTGGTGATTTCAGAGGGATTAACAGATATTGGTAGAGGAGCATTTGCTTACTGTTTTAACTTGAAAGAGATATCAATTCCATCTACTGTAGATAGTATTGATGAGGGAATATTTGTGGGGTGCTCAGCTCTAACAAAAATAACAGTACCAAAGGGAACAGTTGCAGTTACAGCAAATCCGTCTACTGCTGGAAAAGTCTCTATTAAACCAACATCATTAGATACAATTGCAATTACAGCTACAGAAGGATCAGGGTATGAATTTGAGAACTGGGAAGGTTCTGATTCCAATATTGCAGATAGTAATAGCTCTAGTACAACATATACAATACCTTCTGGTGCAGATGTAACACTTACTGCAAATTTTAAGATTGAAACAGGTTCGGTTACTATCAATATGAATAAAGATGGTAGTAAATATAATTCACATGAAGAAGTTACTCTACGCCAATCAGGTATCAGTAGTTATAATGGAACAGGCACTAATGGAGAAGTTAAATTTACTGGTGTGGCAGATGGAGAGTATGAGGTTTATGTTGGTGAAAACAATACAGGAAGGATAATTGAGATAAATGATGACGGAGTAATTGAAACATTGAATTACTATACTATACAGTTTGCTGTTAGTGATGCAGGAACTGCGAAAGATTCGACCATAAGTGCTACCTATGATTCAGCAAATATTACGAGTGGAGATGTAGTTTTAGGTGGTAAAAGCCTTGTGATTACTGCAGTAGGTGCAGGAGCTGACCAATATGAATATGAGTGGTCAGGAGATGGAGCAAGTGGAAGCTCAAATTCTATTACCAAAGACAATCTTGCAGAAAAGATAGATGCACAATGTGTTGTTACTGGTACTAATGATGACGAAACCTATTCTATTTCTTCAAGCCCATCTACAGAGTACGTATTCCCAAGCGCAGTTGTTGGGTATAATCCAGTAACAGTGACAAGTTGGCCTGTAACAATTAAAAACACAGGAACTGTAGCAACAGGGCAATTGAACATTACATTATCGGGTAAAGATGCCTCATGTTTTAAACTAGCAACTGGGAATATAATATCTGATATAGCTGTAGGTGGTAAGGCTACATATTATATAGGATATAATGGAGGGCTTACAGAAGGAACATATACGGCGACAGTTATAGTATCTGGAGATAATGGTATTAATGAAACACTTAATATAAGCCTTACTGTAGAAGCAGATTTAAAATATTCTATTTCCTTAGACCCATCTACAGACTACAAATTCCCAAATGCAGTTGTTGGATACGATGAACAAAAAGCGTTAGTTGTAACAGTTAAAAACACAGGAAATGCAGCAACAGGGAAATTGAATATTGCATTATCAGATCAATCAGTTTTCGTGCTATCTAAGGAGGTAATAACTGATATATCTGTAGGTGGTACAGAAACGTTTGAGATAAGACCAATCACTGGAATTCCATCAACAGGAGGATGTACAGCGGCAGTGACGGTATCTGGAGATAATGGTATTGAGGAAACATTTAATGTAAGCTTTACCATAGTAAAAGCAGCAGACCCAACACCAAGCCAAACACCAGACCCAACTCCAGTTGCTGAAGATGTCCAAAAAGACGTTGTATCTGAAGAAGGAGCACCAGCAGCTTCTTTAAACAATAATCTAACAGAATTAAAAACAGCAGTGTTCACAAAAGAAGAGTTGGCATTAATCCAAGCAGGTGTTACAGCTAAAGTTTATTTAGAAGTGAAAGATATTGAAGGAACAGTAAGTCAAGAAGATAAGTCGGTAGTTAAGAATACAATGAATACAGCAGCGAAGAATTACATAGTAGGAAGTTATGTTGATATCTCTTTATTTAAAAAGGTTGGAAATAAGGAAGCAGAAAAGATAACTAATCCAAACGGTACAGTTAACATTAGTATTGCAGTACCAGAAGAACTTAAAAACAAGGATAAGAACGTAACTAGAAACTATAAGTTAGTAAGAATTCATAATGGTGTAGGTACTGTGATTTCAAGTAGTTATGATAATGCTACGGGAATGCTTACATTTGAAACAGATGAATTCTCAACTTATGCAATTATTTACGAAGATGTTTCAGCAGATATAGCCACAGAACTTTCTAAGGCTACGATTTCAACAAAGAAACAAACACTATATGCAGTAACCGTAAAAGGAACAGAAGATTATGTTACGAATAAGACGGTGAAATTAGCTGTAACTCTTCCGGATACATTAAAGAAAGTGACTGCATTCAGTGATGCAAGTAGTTCAAATGAAGTAAAGGTTACTTATAAATCTAGCAATACTAAAGTAGCAAAAGTGTCTTCTGCTGGTACAGTAACGGCAGTAGCAAAAGGAACAGCAACAATTACCGTTACACTAACAACTGCAACAGGTGAGACAACATCGTTTAAAGTAGCGATTACGGTTAAGAATCCATCGATTACCTTTGTGAAAGCACCTACGACAATAGCTAATAAGAAGACAGCAACATATACAATTAAAGTTGATGGTTATAAATCATCAGCAATTAGTTGGAATACATCAAAGAAAGATATTGCTGTTATTGCGAAGTCAAAGAGTGGTGGAAAACTTAGCGTGAAAGCAACAGGAAAAACAACAGGAACAGATACGGTAATCGTTTTTGTGAATGGAGTTAAAGTAAAAACAACGAAAGTAACAGTAAAATAAAATATTTTTATAAGTTAAACCACAAAACAACAGTAAAAGCAAAATAGAATTTTAGAAAGAAACCAAGTCAGAGCAAGTACCAAGTATGGTTGCTCTGACTTGGTTTCTTTACTTTTAAAGTGTTCCTACTAACAGTGCAGTCTTCTTTTTAGTTCTTCCTTTACTTCTTTGTTAGAGAAGAAAAACAATCCAAACAACGTAAGTACGCCATATAGACAGCAACTAAGAGCTGGCCAGCCAGTCGTAATAACCGATAAGAAATATAATAAAAGTGGTATAAATGCTAACATACTCGTTCCGAATACATAAATCGAATATTGGAACATACGCTCCTTGCTACCGAAGATACAGCAAGTAGCTAGAATGTTTAGCGCAAGAAGTCCAAACGGTAAGACATAATCAAGTGCCCAGTGATAATTCCTACCTAACAAGGCGATTGCTACAAGAAACAGGCAAGTACATAATCCGATTTGGTAGACCTTATTAAGAAAACTGGAGGGTTTGGACAGCGTATGAATAATGATAGCACCAAACAAGCAGGAGAATAAAACATAAAGCGACCAAGATTCTAATCTGCTATCGGAAGCATTCGTATAGAATAAATCAATTCCAAGGCAACAGAGTGAACCAAGAAGTAGGAAAAAGTAAAGGACTTTTTGAATGCTTCTTGTTCGAGAACGTTCTAATTTCATAGCAGGATAGAAGAATTTCATATCGTTACTAAAATTATGTTCAGTATATAATTCTATATCCGATTTTGCATCAAATTCTTTATAATTCGTCTGTTTTGAATCAAGTTGCTTTTCTTTCTGTCCAGTTTGCGTTGCTTCCAATTTCATATCCTCAAGTGTATTATTACAGAACAAACAACTATGAATAGGAGTACGATAATGTATTCCACATGTTTTACAATATCTCATCTAATCCCTCCCTATAGTTCGTATCAATGGTAACAGGGACGCCTGCATCAGTTAGTATCTTTAGGAAATGCTGAATGGTTGTGATATCTTTATAATCGGAATTCAGCATAAGGTTTGTGTGCCCTTTAATAGATGCAATTGCCATACAAGTTCCACCTAGTGCAAACTCAACGTCATCAACATATGCTTCGAGTGAAGGCGGTAACGTAACGTTTCCTAAGTTGGAGATATAGTATGTGCTGATATTCTCTGCACAGTAGTAGTAACCGATTTGAAAGGCAAAATTCTTAATAGCAAGAGGAAGAATTCGAATAAATGGATTCTTCTCAATACTTACATTCGAATTAATTCGCCTATGCAAATCCTCTTTCGTTAATTGATCGGCAAATTGTTCTTTGGTGGAAGCAAGCATTTGCTCGAACGTCCAAGACTCTTTGCCAGCGAAAGTAGCTTTTATGTAGAGCGAAAAATTACGCAATGTGTTGGACGGGAAGAACTTTCTTAAATTAACAGGGACAAACATCTTAATTGGTTTATTGCTAGTGCGGCAACCAAGGCTACAACGGTAGATACTGTAAGCAAAGGCAGCCGTTACAAATTGACCAATTGTGACATCATGGGACTTGGCAACAGCAAGGAGTGCATCAGTTGGTACTTGGGCACGTATTGCTAGTGAAAAGTTGTTTGCGAATTTCTCACCTGATAAGTGATAAGCAGGTTCTTCCGTAAGATTTTTCTTATTGGATTTATCGTAAGAGCCTACGAACATATCAACTTCACCAGTTACATCATGAGGAAGTTGGCTACGGATTCGTCCTTCGTGTTCCAATGTGAAGCCTTGTAATTCATAATACATATATACGATGGATTTTAAGAATTCCATAGCACCCGTTCCATCGGTTAGTGAATGAAATGTTTCTAGTGTAATTTTATTATCAAAGTAGTAAACCTTGAATAGATATCCATTGTTCTTCTGCCAAGAGAAGAATTTACAAAGGACAGCAGGTTCTTCCTCTACGTAAAAATGTTTTTTGTTTGCGGATAAGTAGTACCAGAATAATCCACTCTTTAATTCTACTGCAAATGTTTCAAATCTAGGTAGTACTTGATTGACAGCATCCTCTAAGATATCCTTCTTAATTTCTTCCTTCAGATAAAAGGAGAGGCGGAACACACTGCTTCTACTGTCTTTTGATACGGCGGGAAATATCTTGCCTGCATTATCCAAAGGATACCAATATTGATTTTTTTTCATTACTGAATCATGCCCCTCTCTAAAAACGACAGAATATTGGTTCGTAATATCATGTCATCTAGTATTGAAAACTAGTAATCAAAACTATTATATGCCAGCGGTAGGAAAAATACAAGTTATATTCAATTCATAAGACCTTTTAAAGATTATTTAGAGAGTTATATGCTATTCTTACATTAGCCTGATAATGAGCAATGTGATTACGATGTAAGTAGGGCATAAATTGGTTGCATCATTGTCTAAATCTGATTTTTGGGTAGAAGTGTTGAAAGAAAATAAAGAAAAAGGAGTCCCTGTAGCTCATCGATTCTTTCAACCATACGTATTGGAGCAGTGTCACAAATAAACTTGTGGTATGCATGGGAAGAAGAATGAGGACTGGAATAAGTAGATACGTTCATACAAAACGTGCAAGAAAGGAATCCATGCTTGGTCTTGGATTTTTACTTCCAAGTTTTCTAGGAGTTTTACTATTCGTACTAATTCCATTTGTAGATGCAGTTAGGCGATCATTTAGTGAAACGATGACAAGGAAGTTTGTAGGGTTAGCAAATTATAGATTGGTATTATCGAATGAAGCATTTAAATTAGCAGCAAAGAATACAGGGAGATTTCTCTTAGTGTGTATTCCGTTATTATTAGCCTTGTCATTACTATTTTCAATACTATTATTTTCAATCAAGAAGTTGCAGAACTTTATAAAAACAACATTTTTAATACCGATGGTAATTCCGGCGGCATCAATTGTACTGTTATGGAAAGTGTTTTTTGATAAGTATGGAATGTTGAATCAGCTTCTTGCCTATGTGGGTGGAGGTGGAACGGACTGGATGAATTCTAGTAAAGCATTCTACATATTAGTATTCACATATATATGGAAGAACATAGGATACGACATGATTCTATGGCTTGCGGGGTTAAATGGAATTCCACTGAGTATATATGAAGCCGCTTCCGTTGATGGAGCTGGAAGGTGGAAGAAATTTATATACATTACGTTACCAAATCTTGTATCGACAGTATTTATTGTTACTGTGTTGTCGCTGATTAATAGCTTTAAAGTATTTCGTGAGGCGTATTTAATAGCTGGAGATTATCCGCATGAGAGCATCTATATGTTACAGCATGTATTTAATAACTGGTTTACGAGCTTGGATATTCAGAAGATGTGCGCAGGCGCAGTACTTGTGGCAATCGTGCTTCTGACGGTTATTATTGCAATACAGAAGATGACAGGAAGGGGGGATTCAGAATGAGAAATAAAAAGGGGTTTTCTCATAAAAAACACATCTTTGCTTATATCATTTTAATCCTATCCGGTTTGCTTATTTGGATACCTATATACATGGTAATAAGCGGCTGTCTGATGCGAGGGGAAGAACTTACGGAATATATAGGTGTTGTACTAAACAAAGGGGAAGGATATGTAACTTGGCCAGTAGTGCCATTGTATCCGACACTGCAATCGATTGTAGAATTGCTGTTTGATGCACCGCAATTCTTTGTGATGTTTTGGAACTCCTGTAAACAAGTACTTCCTGCGATATTTGGACAGTGTTTCGTTGCGATACCTGCGGCATGGAGTTTTGCGAGGTATCGCTTCCCTTGTAAAAACATTTTGTTCTATATATATGTAGTGTTAATGATATTACCATTTCAAGTAACGATAGTTTCAAGTTACTTGGTGCTCAATAAAATACATGTATTAAATACACATCTAGCAATTATATTACCAGCGATATTTTCTACATTTCCTGTATTCATTATGACAAAGTTTTTTAAGGGAATTCCAGAGGAAATGTTGGAAGCCGCAAGGTTAGATGGGGCAGGAGAGGGCTATATATTCTTTCATATTGGAATTCCACTTGGAAATGCAGGAATTATATCTGCGTTAGTTTTATCGTTTGTGGAGTTATGGAATTGTATTGAACAGCCATTAACGTTTTTGCGTGATAAATCGTATTGGCCGTTATCCTTGTATTTGCCACAGATATCAACGGATAAAGTTGGGGTATCATTTGTCGCATCATTTATTATGATGTTACCTGCGTTACTATTATTTATCAACGGGCAAGAATATTTGGAGCAGGGAATTGTGGCTTCTGGGATTAAGCAGTAGGTAGGTAAGTGCAAAACTTATTTACGTTTTCGAAGCTTCTTTGCTACCGTCCTATAACACGAAACACACTACACACCTAAGTACTTCTAAGTGTGTACAGATAAATTATCCAAGGGTCACGGAATCGCCCTCAATTCGGCATCCTGCCTCAGTTCGGGCTGGCTCGGCGTCCGTGCCTCGCCTTCCTAGGTTACGAATGTACACACTAAGAAGTACTATAGGTATTTCGTTATCGTTTCTTAGTTATAGGACGGTAGCGAAGAAGCAGGTTAAGTCTATGAAGTTTTGCATATCTACGTTGCTGGTAGGTAAGTACAGAAAGACTTTATATGTATTCAGTATTTAGTGTATTGATAATTGTTGTCCAGTAAAAAAAGAAATTTCAAAATTCATTGAGTATAGTAAGAAAGGATGAGTACCATGAATAAAGTTGATAACAAGACAGGAAGGAGTCAGCTACAGAAAAAAGCTGGAAAATACCTTGCTATCTTTATGATATTAATGGTGTTGTTTACCGCAGTTTCTCGTATCAGTGCCAGTTTAACTGTGCCACTTGTGTCTACACAGAAAGCAAGTAAGAGTACATTAACGTATAAGATTGGTGGTGATGGTAGGATTGATTCGGCGAATGCTGTTTATATCGATTTGTTTGCGAATCTTCAAGTGGCGGAAGTGTATGTGAAGAAGGGGCAAGGTGTGAAAGAGGGGGATAGGCTATTTTGTTATGATTTGGAGCAGTTGAAGGAGCAGATAGAAGAAGCAGAGAACGAATACGAGAAGAGCAAAAGCGCATATGAGAAGGTAGTTTTGACGGCTTCTTTAGAAAATGAAAGTGCAGATGGTAGTGAGGAAGAAAAAGCAGTTAAACGGGCGAAAGAGGATTATCAAGAGGCAAAGGATAGCTACAAAGAAGCAAAAGAGAAGTATAAGGAAAAGTTAGCACTAATTAAGAGTACGTTAAGTAAGACGCAGAAGGAAGAGTATGAGAAAGCACAAGAGGAGTATGACTTGGCGAAACAAGCATATGAGGAAACGAAGGAAACATATGAAAAGCAAGTGTCCGATGCAAAAGCAACATATTCTGCTGCGCTAGAAACAAAGGAAACAGGGATTAAGGAGGCGAAAGAGGAACTTGCAGAGGTGCAGAGTGAATTAGATGAAGTACTGCTCAAGAAAACGACATTAATTCAGTATATGAATGTATTAGAAGAACATGCAAAGAGTCAAAAGTATAGTGAGATGAATACAGATTTAGAGAATATCTATGTTACGTACTTTGGAAAGAGTGCATACGCTGAGATTAAGAGTAAAATTAGCGATGCGCAAAGTGATGTGACGAAGGCAGAAAACAATCTGAAAGCAGTAAAGGCAAGATGGAAATTAACAATGGAGGAAGCAAAGCGAGAACTTGCTAAAGTGGATTCTAGTGATTTGGAATATGATTCAGCACTGAATCGATATAAACTGCAACAGTTAGAAGAAGAGAATGCGATACAAGAGGCTTCGGATGCAGTAGATAATGCAAAGAAACAACTTAGTAATATCTCAACGAAGTATACAGAGATTTCAGAAGTAGCAACAACATATTTTTATTATCTGGCAGGAAATCCTTTAGGAAGTGATGCTACTTTATATAAGAAGTATTCCACAGCAATCTTGGATTCCTCTATAGTTGATGAAACAGCATATAGAGCAAAGAGTAAAGAAGTCGAGAAAGCTAAGAAAGCAGTGGAGGACGTAACGAAAGAACAAGAGAAATTAGTCGAGAAAGCAAAGAGTGCTGTAAATAATATTACTACAGAGAAGAAAAAGGTGGAAGAGAAAGAAAAGGCAGTAATGGAAAAGAAGGCAAAAGCAATGGATGAGTTGCTGGATAAAGTGTATGAGGACAAGGACGGAATACACGCAGCGAGAGAAAGTTTAGAAGCGCAGGAAGATGCAGTAGAGACTGCAAAGCGGGCATTAGAAGATGCGGAAGATAGGCTATCTGATTATAGAAAGAGTAAATCGCTAGAGACAAAGAATGAGGAGATTAATTCAAAGATAGCAAAACTAGAGATGGAGCAATTAGAAAAGGATATAGAAGCAAAAGCGGAAGTGTTAGAAACGTTAAATCAAATATATGATGCAAATGGAGAGGTGTTAGCGAATATCGATGGGCTGGTTACTACGATTGACATAGAACAAAGAGCAATGCTTGTGGGAAATGAGAAAGTTATTATCACACCAAGTTGTTCCGTATTCGTTGGCAGTTTTGAGAAGGATTATTTAGAATATGTACAAAACGGTGATGAAGTGAGTTGTCAGATTACTGGCTGGAAGAAGTCTGTGAGTGGTGAAGTAATCGATATTACTTATAATATAGAAGGAGATTGCTATGATATGACGGCAAAACTTCCTGAGGGAGATTATGCACCAGGAGCAGTAGGGCAATTTGTAATTACGAAGGTGACAGAGAGATATGATAACTGTATACCAATAACAGCACTTCGAAGTGATAATTCAGGAACATATGTGTTTGCTATGAGAGAAATAAGTACAGTGCTTGGTAAGGAATTCAAAGCCTATCGTGTCAATGTTGTTGTAGATAGGAAAGATTATCAAACAGCAGTTATTAACGATATACTAGATTCAGATGAAGAAATTATTATTGGAAGCAATCGAAATATAATGGAGGGCGACCGTGTTCGTAAAGGGACGTATGAGTAAAGTGAGCCGATGGAAGGTAAAAAACATAGTTTTGCTTATACTAGTAATTCTTTGCTACATTACTGCTGTTAGAAAATATTATGAACTGCAAGAGAATTATCAAAGTGTGAGTGTGAGGTTACAAGGAGAGGCAGTAACAAAGGAACAAGTGGAAATGATACCGCAGACAGAGGAATTACCTGAGATTACAGCGTATGAAATGGAAGAGCATAGGACGATTATGGATACAAGGTATGAAAAGAGCAAGGATATAACAAAGTATTTAACTTACGGAAATATGGCTCAGATTCTGCCACTTCAGATTTGTAGAGGAAACTATGTATATGAAGAAGATTATGAAGGGTGCATCTTAGACAAAGGCACAGCATATGAATTGTTTGGAAGTTTGGATATCATTGGTCAGTCGATTATTATGGAAGAAACGGATAGCGATAGTAGTCAATTGTATGGGGAGCAAATAGCAGGAACGAAGCAACAGGAATACTATATAAGGGGAATCCTCGATACAAGTTATCCGATTGTTATGATACAATCAAGAGAGGAAAAGACAACATTTCATTATTTGCAGCTAGATTATGGTAATAGTTCAAGGGGAAGGGAGTATGCAGAACAATTAGTAATGACATATTCATTAGGGAGTTCGTTTATAATCGTTGACCAGAATCTTATTGTACGTCTGCTTGGTAATCTGTTATTCTTACCGTGGCTGATTGGAGGCACTGCTGTCATATGGAAGGTAATTCATTTATCATTACTTATGAGGAAAGTAATACCTTGTATCTGTGCAATAATGGGAATTGTAATTACAGCAAAAGAATTTGCTTTCTTTCCACTACAATATGTTCCTACGAAATGGTCTGACTTTAATAGTGCTAGACGAATAATTGATGCGATACACAATCATATAGAAGAATTTCGTTATCTATCACCGACGATTCGTGAAGTTATGTTCAAGGATAATATCATTATGTTACTATTTACAGTAATGATTATACTGATTCTCATGCCATTGACAAATAAATTAGACAACTATATAATCAAACCCAAAAGGTAGTAATTACTAAATGTCTAATTTGAGTTAGTTGAGGGAGAGGGACAATGATTTCAATCATACTATGTGATGATGATCGGTTTATATTACAATTAGCAACAGAACGAATTAATGAAGTGATAAGTCGTTATGATTTAACAGCACAAGTTGCCTGTGTATCTACAGATAGTGCAGAAGTTTTGCAGTACATGAAAAACAATAATGGTCCATATCTAGTGTTCTTAGACTTGGATTTAGGTACAGGAAAATTAAATGGAATTGATGTGGCGAAGCGGATTAAGAGCCAAGAATATGCGGCTAAGATTGTATTTGCAACAAATCATCATGAGATGGCAATGAAAGTATTACAAAGTGGAGTAGAGCCGTTTGGATTCTTAGAGAAAACTACAGATTTGGATAAATTGAGTGATGGATATCGAAGATATATTCAGATGGCAATTTCCTCAGTAGGAGAAGTAATAGAGGAAAACGAAAGTGTAGAATTAGCAATCGGAATCGATGAAACATTGGCAATTCAAAAGAATCACATTCTATATATTGAATCCGAAAAGAGTGTATCTCATGGAATATCCTATCATACAGTAGATGGCTCATGTATAACGGTTCGTGATACAATGGAGCATATATTGACAGAGCTAGGAGAAGAATTCGTAAGGGTGCATCGATCTATTATTGCAAATCGTAAACATATGGTAGGGCTAGATGGTATGAACATCTGCTTATCGAATGGGGAGCGTATTCCATGTGCCGTGCGAATGCGAGCAGAGGTGAAACGATGGCTGAATTAGTAAACAGGATAGGACGACCAGTGTTATATCCATTTCGATTTGCATTAATCATGTTAGTAATGGCTAGTATATGGAGCTATGTCTTCTATATGATAGAACATAGTACGAAGCAAGCTGCTAAGATAGAGCGTTTGGAGAGATGTCTGTGTATTGTAATTGCACTTAGCTGCATGCTTTTTTACTATCCAGGGTTTGTCAGATTAAGCTGGGGTGGAAGTGCAGTTGCAGCATCGATGTTAAAGGTTGTTGTTATGGCGGTTACAATTCAAGTAATTGGATATGTGACATTGCATTTTTCTGATATAATATTGTTCACATCGGTCATGGCGATAATGCAATACTATGAAGAATACCAGGTGTTTGGTAAAAGCATTCTCTTTTTTAGTGCATGGTTTCTATTTTGCATATTAATACGAAGAAGATATGGGAAGCTACAGACAGTAGCACTGCAATCCGTAATTTCCTTTCTTTCTGGAATACTGAGCTATTACCTGTTTGGCTTTATCTATCAAAAAGGTATTGGACGCATGTATTATGATTGGTCAAAACAATGGAAACTGAATAATATGCAGAAGATGATATTCTTGTGCTTGCTTGCAATGTCGTTCGTCGTTATATTTGCAGGTGTTTTGCTAGTAATGAAGAAGATCTTATCCATGTATATAGAAAACGTTCGTGCTTTCAGTGAAAAATATAAGGAAATTGGACGATATCTATTTATTATGCCAATATTCTTTGGTTTGATTTTACTTGTGTTGGATTTCTTTGATTATGAAAGTATGCGCACTGGTGGGAGTAAAGAAATCTTGATTCAAGTTGTCTGCTATACGTTCTTTATTGGCGTGCAATTGTTTTACATTCGTTTGCTGATTCAAACAGTACGCCTAAAGGAGCATTTGCAGTTTCAAGAGCTGGAGAAAGAGAGTATTGAACGATATCAGCAGGATATGAATAAGAATATGATGGAAATACGTGAGATGAAGCACGATTTAAAGAATATATTCCTTACGATGGGGGGTTACGTATCACGTAGTAATGATGAAGAAATGAAGGAATATTACTACGAGAATATCGCCCCTTTCGCTGGAAATGAAATTCGCAGGAATGATTTATATGTGTCGTTGCAAGAAATCGCGAATGAATCCTTAAAAGCATTTCTATATTATAAGTATCTGGAAACGCAAAACTATCAGCAAGAACTTCAGGTGATAACGATATCCGATCAGAGCTTTTTGCCTTATCTAACGAATACATCAGATATTATTCGGATTCTGGGTATATTTATCGATAATGCAAGGGAAGAATGTGCCTTTATTGAAGATGGATACATGGAACTTACGATAAAGGAAAAGGATGGACAGATACAGTTTAGCGTGAAAAACCCAATAAGAGAGTCCGTAATGAAGAGTGGAATTCATATAGGAACAACGAGTAAAGGGCTTGGCAGGGGAAATGGTTTGGATATTGTGAATAAGATTATTAAGAAGCATGATGATATATTATGGAATTCTTATTTTAAAGATGATGCATTTGTACAAAGTATAAGTATGTGGCGTAGATAGAAGAAAAGAGCTAGGACGACGCAAGGTATTTTATGCCTGAACGTAGTCTGTATTGCCTAAACGTAATTCCTATAATATATATAGAAGCCGAAACGTTAGAGATGGAGCAAAAATCAACATTGCTCCATCTTTTTGCTATATAGTGAGGAAAAGACGATTGTAGTGTCGCTTAGAATGTTATCACTTATAGAAAGAGGTTGGTTAGAATGTTCGGTTATATATTAGATGCAACAGGTTATTTAGGAAAAGGTGTTTTAGCAATCATTCTGTTTTTTCTTGTATTTGAAGGAATGTTGTTATGGAAAGGGAAAAGAGTTAGTTGGTTTGAGAGAACAATTATGGCTATGTTTGGTATCTATCTGACGGTAATTTTAGCAGTTACCGTATCACCTGTATATGGATTTCATCTTACTGTAGATTTTTCTAGTGCAAACTTTACGCCGTTTCGTGTAATAAGGCATGGTTTGGGGAATCCATTGAATTTGTTTGGAAACGTAGCGATGTTTATACCATTCGGAATCTTGTTTCCACTATTATCAAGAAAGATGCAACGTGGTGCTCATGCAATTTTGGCAGGTGCTATGTTATCCGTTACAATTGAGGGATTGCAGTTATTCTTGGGACGAGAAACGGATATCGATGATGTAATTCTTAATACGATTGGTGTTGTAGTTGGATATGTAGTTGCGAAAATTGTACTGAATATATTTCCAAGTATACGAAGAATGATAGGCATTGAAGTGATGAAGAATGGAAAGAAACTCAGGCGTGATTTTATGCCGACAGTGTTTTTGTCAGCATTGATTTTCGTTAGTGTGATGGTTACCGGGTTTGAGAGAAGATATTCCTATGATAATGCGAAGGCTTATGCGCATGCAGAGGACGAGGACTATTCAAAAGAGATGGCAATGTATTCGGATTTTTCGGACGTTATAGATAATAAGGAGGAAAGTGTAACAAAGGAGTTGCCAGAAGAGGTAACAGCGAGAAATGTTTTCTTTATAAATGTAACGACAGGTAAGGTTATAAGTGCGTTAGATGAGAATGATAAAATAGCACCAGCAAGTACAACGAAGATGCTTACTGCGCTTACTGTTCTTGATTATTGTAGAGCAGAGGAGATTGTTACAGTAGGAGAGGAAGTTTCATTAATTCCTTCGAATGCTTCAAGAGCAGGAATCTATCAAGGAAATGAAGCCACAATAGAGCAGCTATTAGAAGGTTTGCTATTGCCTTCTGGTGGTGATGCTGCGTATGTGTTAGCTGCCTATACAGGAAGGAAGATTGTGGGGGATAACTCTGCTAGTACAGAAACAGCAGTGGATGCATTTATAAAGAAGATGAATGAAAAGGCAAAAAAACTTGGGGCTGCGGATTCACATTTTACAACACCAGATGGATTTGACGATAAAGGTCAATACAGTACAGCAAGAGACTTAGGAGTGATAGCGGAAGCATTTTTATCATGTACGAAGGAAGATGCGATTCTTAGAACAATAGCGGGGAAGGAATCAAGTCGAGTATGTCTTCCGGATGGGACTGATATTACGTGGCAGAATACGAATCTGTTACTGGATTCTTCAAGTGAATTTTTCTATGAGAGAGCAATCGGCTTAAAGACAGGAAGCACGGATCAAGCAGGAAAATGTTTAGTTTCAGCAGCAATTGTTAATAATGAGATGTATATTGCGGTAGTAATGGGAGATACTGATGAAGGAAGATATATAGATTCTATTGCTTTATATGAATCAGTTGAATAAATAAAAGAATTATTCTCAATTGTTAAAATCTCGTTAAGAATCGGAAAAAGAATTGACACTTGGATACGAAAATTGATAGAATAAGAAAATCAAAAGGGAGTAGCTGACATTGAAAAATGTTTGCGGTGTCGTCAGTACGATTTTATAGATGATATAGAATCCGGTATCGTGATAAGGTCAAAGAGTATTTGACTTGAGTAGCAAGACTTTTGTTGTAGGATAATTACAGCAGAAGTCTTGCTTTTTTGCGCTTCTATAGGCTGTATATCTCGGAACATGAAAAAATGGAGGGATTATATGTTAGAATATCAAAAAGAAAAAGAAGAGATTATTCGAGAATTCGGAACATCATGGAAAGGACACTCAGAAGAACAGGCAAAAGAGGCAAGAAAGAAATATGGTACAAACGAATTAGTTGAAGCAAAAAAGAAATCTACATTACAGATTTTTCTTGAACAATTCGCTGATTTTCTTGTTATCATACTTATGATATCTGCAATTATTGCAGCATGCCTTGGTGACTTAGAGAGTTCAATTGTTATCGGTGTAGTTATCACAATGAATGCGATACTTGGAACTGTGCAACAGAAAAAAGCAGAGAAATCGCTTAGTAGCTTGAAACAGTTATCCGCACCAGTTGCGAAAGTAATACGTAATGGAGAGACTGTTTTATTACCTTCGAAAGATGTAGTAGTTGGTGATATTGTAATGCTTGAAGCTGGCGATTATGTCTGCGCAGATGGTAGAATTCTTGAGAACGCAAGTCTACAAGTGAATGAGAGTGCATTAACTGGAGAAAGTACAAGCGTTGAAAAAGAAGATGTTACAGTGGAAGAAGAAGTTCCTTTAGGCGATCAAAAAAATATGGTATTCCAAGGTAGTTACGTTACATATGGACGTGCAACCTTCCTTGTAACACGTGTTGGTATGATGACAGAAGTTGGTAAGATTGCTAATCTCCTTAACAATGCAAGTGAAAAGAAAACACCATTACAAAGAAACCTAGATGACTTTGGTAAGAAGTTATCAATTCTTATCCTAGCAGTTTGTGCTATTGTGTTTGTATTAAGCATATCTCGTGGAGAGAAAGTGGTAGATGCATTCCTATTCGCAGTAGCGTTAGCAGTAGCAGCAATTCCTGAGGCACTAAGTTCGATCGTAACAATTGTACTTGCTTTTGGTACGCAAAAGATGGCAAAAGAACATGCGATTGTTCGTAAGCTACAAGCAGTAGAGGGTCTTGGAAGTGTATCCGTAATCTGTTCTGACAAGACAGGAACATTAACACAAAACAAGATGACCGTTATGCATTATTATGCAAATAATAAAGATTACAATAAAGATGTAGTTGATAATGGACGTTTAGAAGAGAAACTTGATAATAAATTGATTCTATACAGTGTTTTATGTAATGACTCTACAAACAAAGATGGCGTAGAGATTGGAGATCCAACAGAAGTTGCATTATGTAATTTTGCAAAAGCATTTCGTATGGATATTGCAAAGACAAGAGAAACCTATGCAAGAATTGCAGAGATTCCATTTGACTCCGATCGTAAGTTAATGTCAACGGTTCATTCGATTTCTTCAAAGAAGCGTATGATTACCAAAGGTGCTGTTGATGTATTGTTAAATAGAGTGAATTATATTGAAACAGAATCTGGAGTTGCAAAAATTACTTCAGCAGATAAGCAAAGAATACAACTTGCGAATCTAAAATACTCAGAAGAGGGTTTACGTGTATTAGCATTTGCATACCAAACATTAGATGATGCATCTGTTAGTGTAGAAGATGAAAACAATTTAATATTCCTAGGTTTAATTGCAATGATGGATCCACCAAGAGAAGAATCAAAAGAAGCCGTTTACAAATGTGTTGAAGCAGGCATCAGACCAATTATGATTACAGGTGACCATAAGATTACTGCATCAGCAATCGCAAAGGAAATTGGTATCCTTAGAGAAGGAACAATAGCAGTAGAAGGTAGTGCGATTGAAGAGTTATCTGATGAAGAATTACAAGAATTCGTTGAGCAAGTGTCTGTATATGCAAGAGTTTCGCCAGAACATAAGATTCGTATCGTGAAAGCATGGCAAGACAAAGGAAATGTAGTTGCGATGACAGGTGATGGTGTTAATGATGCTCCTGCTCTAAAACAATCCGATGTTGGTGTTGCTATGGGTATTACGGGTACAGAAGTATCGAAAGATGCGGCGGCAATGGTTCTTACAGATGATAATTTTGCAACAATCGTGAAAGCTGTTGAAAACGGAAGAAATGTATATTTAAATATTAAGAAAGCTATTAAGTTTTTACTATCGGGTAATATGGCAGGTATCTTAGCTGTTATGTATGCATCATTTATGGCGTTACCAGTTCCATTTGCACCGGTTCATTTACTATTTATCAATTTACTTACAGATAGTTTACCAGCAATCGCATTAGGACTTGATCCTCATACAAGCGAAGTAATGAAGGACAAACCGCGTAGGGTCAATGAATCTATACTATCAAAGAAATTCCTAATAGATATATTAGAGGAAGGCTTTGTTATTGGCTGTATGACAATGATTGCTTACTATGTAGGTTATAAAGTAGACGCGGCAACGGCTAGTACGATGGCTTTTGCTACATTATGTTTATCGAGATTGGTTCACGGATTCAACTGTAAATCTGACCGCGCGATTTTATTTAGCAAGAGAATCGTTGATAATAAGTTTATATGGGGAGCATTTGCCCTTGGATTTATACTAATTAATGGTGTACTTCTTATCCCAGCTCTTGCACCAGTCTTCAAAGTATCAGCATTAACTGGCGTACAATTTCTTACTATTTATGGATTGTCACTTGTAAATATTTTTGTAATTCAACTAATCAAATGGATTAAAAACTAGGCGAATATTTATTCATTTGGTTGTGTTGAACGTACTTGGGGGTTAGGGTGTTGAGCAAAACTTTTTGGGTTTTCACAGCTTCTTCGCTGGCGTACTATAACACAAAACACGCGTCACACCTAAGAACTTCTAAATGTGTACAGCGAGATATCAAAGTGATACGGAAACGCCCTCGATTCGGCATCCTGCCTCAGCTCAGGCTGGCTCGGCGTCCATGCCTCGCCTTCCTAGGTTATTAAAGTACACATTAAGAAGTTCTATAGGTGTTTTGCTATCGTTTTTTAGTTATAGTACGCCAGCGAAGAAGCAGATTTAAGTTATGAAGTTTTGCATACTACGTTGCTAAGACACAAGTACGGGTGAGGTATTGAATGAATAAATATCTTTTTGGATTCATTATGAATTAATAGGGGATCAAAATAATAAAGGGGAGTTTTTGCGAAGTAGATGATTGAAATTGTCTATGATGCAGAGCTCCTTTTTTTTATGTTTTGAATTTTTGTTAAATTAGGTGGGCGATATTTTAGGGTAAATGAGGAAAACCTAATAGTTCTGAATTCTGTTAGTAGAAAGCGTTATACCTTTAGGAACAACTTGGTTTAAGGAACATACTATATTTTATGAGAATTAACACAGTGTGTTTGAGGGGGTAGTCATCATGAGTGGTGCTCCGTATAGATATAGTTCGTTGGAAGGAATCGAGGGGAATGTAAGTGTAACTGCTTATGTTGCGAGGCAAAAATGGAGTTATGTATATGACGCAGATACGGCACTTCGGGAGGGGAGCATTTTTCCTGAATTGATAGAGGCATATAAGGGGAAAGAGGGAGAGTCGGGTGAGTGTGATTAATAAAGAGAGATTATTCAATAAAATTCAAACAGTTAGTTTTGCAATGGAGGATGTTAGGCTGTATTTGGATACGCATCCAGAAGATATGGCAGCGTATGAATATTATGAAGCGTATAAGAAAATCCGCACGAAGGCAGTGAATCAATACAATCGTTTTTATGATTCGCTTGATGTGTATAGTATTAAGAGGGAAGAGTACTTGTCTTGGAATGACAGGCCTTGGCCTTGGGAGGGAGAAGAGTAGTAATGTGGCTGTATGAAAGAAGGTTGCAGTATCCAGTTTATATTAGACATCCTGATAAGCAATTAGCAGATTATATTATTGAATGTCTTAATTCAGCACCGTATGAAACAAAAGCAAGTTGTCTATACATCTCACAGAGATACCGTGCAAGTTACAGGGAAATAAGTGGGTTACTTACGGATATAGGTACAGAAGCACCAATAAATGCCAATTACGGATATCTAATAATTTGAAACGTTTTATATATTGATACAATTAGAAGGAGATAAAAAGATGAATAAGGGGAATGATAAAAAAGATTTACAATAACAGACTGTATATAAAAGTGATAAAATGTTATAAAAAGTGCGAAGATTTGTCTTGCAAAAATGCGAATATAATAGTATTATAGTAAAATGTAATACAGTGTATAAGTTATTATTATACTATGGCAACCCTTGGGTGCAAAATAAGGAGGAAGACAATGAAAAAAACAAAATTATCCAAACTTGTAGCTCTTATGCTTATCGTTGTTTTAGCTTTCACTGCATGCGGTAAAAGCAATGATAACAAAAAAGAGAACACTACAAAAGAAGACACTACAACAGATAACGCAACAAAGACAGATGACACTACAACAACTGATGACACAACTACTACAGACGATGCTACTGTAACAGATGATACGAAAGTTTTCAAAATCGCAATGGTAACTGATGTAGGTGGTATCAATGACCAATCATTTAACCAAGGTGCTTGGGAAGGTCTTCAAAGAGCACAAAATGAACTTGGCGTTAAAGTTAGTTACCTTGAATCAGCTACAGAAGCAGATTATGTTTCTAACATTGAAACTTTAGTAGATCAAGGAAATGACTTAATCGTTGCTTGTGGTTTCTTAATGGCTGATACAATCAAAGAAGCAGCAGAAGCTTATCCAGATCAAAAATTTGCTATCATTGATGATTCAACAAATGCAGATTTATCAAACGTATCTTGCTTATTATTCAAACAAAATGAAGGTTCATATCTTGTTGGTGCTGTAGCAGCAATGATGTCTGAAACAAACAAAGTTGGTTTCGTACTTGGTATGTCAACTCCAGTAATGAATCAATTTGCTTATGGTTACATGGCAGGTGTACTTGATACAAATCCAGATGCAACTGTTGAACAATACAATGCAAACTCATTTGGAGATGCAGCAGCAGGTAAAGCAGCAGCAGTTCAAATGTACACAAACGGCGCAGACGTTATATTCCAAGCAGCAGGTGGTACAGGTAGTGGTGTTATCGAAGCAGCGAAAGAACAAGGAAAATATGTTATCGGTGTAGACGTTGACCAATCATACTTAGCTCCAGAAAACGTAATTACATCTGTTATGAAGAGATGTGATAACGCAATCTATAACTTAGTTGATAAGATGATAAAAGGTGACGCTATCGGTGGAATCCAAACTTATGGTATGGACAATAATGGTATTGATATTGCACCTACAGTTGATTTACTTCCAGAAGAAGTTCTTGCTAAAGTTGATGAATTAAAAGCAAAAATTGCTTCAGGAGAAATCGTAGTTCCTGAAACAAAAGAAGAATTTGAAGCTAAATATGGTGAAGTATATACTTTAGACTAATCAGTATGGCTAAGTAGTATGTTACTATTATTTAAATAATATGAGTAAAGCAAGGAGGCAGTCCTATGTTGTAATAAATGGACAACCTCCTTGTTTTGATAATAAAAGTGTTATGAATGAGTAAACGGTGTATGTTTTCTTATTTGCTTTAGGGGATTAAAGGAAATGAGAAAGGGTATACGTTGTGTTTTTTAAACAAAAAGGGTGGCTTTTAAAGGCGAAAAATTGTATAATAATAATATAATATAGCGGAATGTGCTCTGAAATACTTATGGTGTCTGTGTGGCTAAAATAAGCGATTTGGGGCAAAATAAAATAGTCGAGAAAAGATAAAGAATATACAGAAAGGGTGTTTAAAGTATGCGTGATATTAGTATGGAGCGAGTAAATGCAACAAGAGGCGAGATGCTAAATACAATTAAGAACAGAACATTGACACATGAACAAAAAGTCACTATTATGGCAAACCATGCGGATTCATTACTAGAAGTGCTTGAATTACCAGAAGGTCTAGAGGAACGCTTAAATTTATGCTCGGCGGATAAGATTATCTGTGATTTGAATGAAGGGCATGCGCCTTTACGTCCAAGATATATTATTCCAGACTACGCTAAGTTTATGAAAAACGGGAGTAAGTTCTTAAAGTTAGACCCACCAAAGGATATATGGGAAGCTGTGAACTCTTTGTTGATTTTTTATAAACATGTGCCTAGTGTAACGAATTTCCCTGTGTATGTAGGAAGCATTGATGAATTGCTTGAACCTTTTGTCGTAGATGAAGCAGAAGCAAAGAAAGCAATTCGCTTATTCTTAACACATATTGATAGAACAATACTAGATTCTTTCTGTCATGCGAATATAGGGCCAAGAGATACGAAAGCAGGAAGATTGATTCTTGAGGTGGAAGCAGAACTTCAGAATGCAGTTCCAAATATAACATTAAAGTATGATAAAGACATTACTCCAGATGATTTTGCATTATTCGCAATTAATACAGCATTAAAGACTGCAAAACCAAGTTTTGCAAATCATAAGATGTTTGTACAGGAGCTATCAGAAAACTATGTAATTGCTAGTTGCTATAATGGTCTTAACTTAGGAGGCGGTTCTTATACACTATGCAGAGTACTACTTGGAAACCTTGCTAAGAAAGCAGATAATATAGAACATTTTAAGAAGGAAGTATTACCGGAAACGTTAGAGATTATGGCAGCATATATGGATGAAAGAATACGTTTCATAGTAGAGGAAAGTGGATTCTTCGAAAGTAACTTCCTAGCAAGAGAAGGATTTATTGAAAAAGAAAAATTCACAGCGATGTTTGGATTAGTTGGAATGGCAGAATGTGTGAATACACTTCTTGAAAAAGAAGGCAAGGAAGGAAGATATGGACATTCTGAAATTGCAGATAATCTAGGTGTTAGCATTATGGATATCATTAATGAGTTTAATAAGAATCATGTAAGCCCATATTGCTATGGTGCAGACGAGAGATTCTTGCTACATGCTCAAGTAGGAATTGATTTAGATGTTGGTTCAAGTCCTGGATGTAGAATCCCAATTGGTGAAGAACCAGAAGAATTAATCGATCACTTAGCACATAGTGCGAAGTTTCATAAGTATTTTCCATCGGGAATCGGTGATATATTCCCAATTGATACAACAGTGCATAAGAATATGGACTATTTGCTTGATATCATTAAAGGAGCTTTTGAGAATAAAGTTCGTTATATGTCTTTCTATGAAAAAGATAGTGATGTCATTCGTGTAACAGGATATCTTGTTAAACGTTCAGAGATGGAGAAATTAAAGAAAGGTGAGAATGTATTACAAGATACTACAGCGCTTGGGCTTGGTGCTTCTAAGAATTCTCATGTACTAGAGCGTAAAGTACGGTAGGTGGTGTAAGTGAATACAGCAATCGTTAATAAAATAATACGTTTTAGTTCTGTAGATGGACCTGGTAACCGTACTGTTGTCTTTCTGCAAGGCTGTAACTTTAATTGTAAGTATTGCCATAACCCAGAAACAATAGGAACTTGTACACAATGTGGAACATGCCTTTCGTATTGTAAGACAGGTGCAATATCGTTTGTTGATGGGGAAATCTTATATGATAGAGATAAATGTGTGAATTGTGATGAATGTTTTCATCATTGCCCTTATGGGAGTTCACCGAAGACGTCAAGGATGACGCCAGAGGAAGTATTTGCACAAGTGAAGAAGAATATACCGTATATTCGGGGAATAACGGTATCAGGAGGCGAGTGTAGCTTGTGGAGAGATTTTCTTGTTGATTTGTTAGCATTAGCAAAGAAAGAGAATCTCTCTACAATGCTAGACAGCAATGGAACATATGATTTCTCGAACGATAAAGAATTGATGGATGTTGTTGATGCAGTTATGTTAGATGTGAAAGCATTTGACAGGAAAGAGCATGAGGCAGTAACCGGTATTCATAACGATATGGTAATAGCAAATTTGCGATATCTAGCAGAATGTGACAAGTTGTTTGAAGTTCGTACTGTAGCTGTACCAGAGCTATATGATGTAAAGAATACCGTCTATGAGACAAGTAAACTGTTAAAAGAACTTGGAAAACAAGAAGGCATTCGTTACAAGTTAATTAAGTACAGACCAATCGGAGTAAGAGAAGAGTATCGTTCTTATGAAACACCGACACAGGAATATATGAATCAATTATATGATATTGCTTACAATAATGGAATGAGAGATATTGTTATAATCTAAAAGCAATCTTACTGTGTTCTGCTTGTGACTATGGGGACAAGAGTCTTATGTGGTTACATAAAAAGGAGATATAAGGAGAGCTACGTGAATTATGATGAAAATACGTACTCACCTAAATATAAATATGTGGAAGAAGGGGGCGTTTTCGCGTGCAAAAAAATTCAAATGTAGACTTAAATACTAAAACAATTGAAATGAAAAATATAGTTAAGATGTTTGGTAAATTTAAGGCTAATGACGGCGTGAATCTAACAGTACACAAAGGGGAGATTCATGCAATTTTAGGTGAAAATGGTGCTGGTAAAAGTACACTTATGAACATCCTATACGGATTGTATACACCTACATCAGGCGAGATTTTCGTTAATGAAAAACCAGTTTCAATCGATGGACCAAACAAGGCTATTGAGCTAGGTATTGGTATGGTGCATCAGCATTTTATGTTAATCCCACCATTTACAGTAACAGAGAACATTATTCTTGGTATGGAACCGCTTAAAGGTGCAGGCGTTGTTGATATCAGAACAGCAAGAAATAAAGTTATTGAAATTTCTGAGCGATATGGTCTTAAAGTAGATCCAGATGCAAAGATTGAGGATATCTCCGTTGGTATGCAGCAAAGAGCAGAAATCCTAAAAGTGCTTTATCGTGGAGCAGAGATTTTGATACTAGATGAGCCAACAGCTTCTTTAACACCACAAGAAATTGTTGAATTAGTAGAGATTATGCATAATCTTACGAAGGAAGGCAAGTCCATTATCTTGATTACGCATAAGTTAAAAGAAATCAAGGAATCTGCGGATTATTGTACAATTATTCGTCAAGGTAAATACATTAATACAGTAAATGTAGATGAAGTAAATGAGAATGATCTTGCTTCTATGATGGTTGGTAGAAACGTAGAATTCAAAGTTGATAAAAAAGACATGGAGCCAGGTGAAGTTGTACTTAATGTTGAAGATATAAGAGCGAAAGATTATCGTGGGGTAGAGATTCTTAAAGGTCTTAATATCAATGTAAAACGTGGTGAAATTGTTGGTATAGCAGGTATTGATGGTAATGGACAGTCTGAATTAGTAGAGATACTTACTGGACTTAGAAAAGCTGATAGTGGACGAGTTACCTTACTTGGAGAGAATACATTTAATAAATCACCAAGAGAATGTTTCACAAAGGGAATCTCTAGTATTCCAGAAGATAGACAAAAACATGGTCTAGTGCTTGACTTTACTGTTGCAGAGAATATGGTATTACAAAACTATGCAGAAAAAGAATTCTCAAACATGGGATTTATGAATAAAACAGCGATTACTGAACATGCGAAAGAATTAGTCGAGAAGTTCGATGTTCGTCCAGATGATTCAGCAGAGAAACCGGCAGGTCAATTATCAGGTGGTAATCAACAAAAGGTTATTATTGCAAGAGAAGTGACAAATGATAAGGATTTATTAATTGCAGTTAATCCAACAAGAGGTCTTGATGTAGGTGCAATTGAATATGTGCATCGTTATATTGTAGAGCAAAGAAACAAGAACAAAGCAGTATTACTCGTTTCTTTTGAATTAGATGAGATTATGAGTTTATCAGATCGTATTGAAGTAATCTTTGATGGCCAGATTGTAGGTGGTGTTTTAGGTAAAGATGCTGACGAGAATACATTAGGTCTAATGATGGCGGGAGGTGACGTGAATGGAGCAGAATAATTCAAAACCTGCAATTAGAAAGCAGAAGACAGCAAAAGATAATAAGGCATTATATACAGTAATCTCAATCTTAGTAGGTTTTGCGATTGGTGCGATTATGCTTATTCTTGTTAAAGTAAGCCCATTTGAGGCATATCAATTATTGTTTAAGAGTGTTTTTGGTTCACCTAAGAATATTGCACAGTCGATTGTATATGCAACACCATTAATACTAACAGGTTTATCCGTTGCGTTCTCGTTCCGTACAGGTATCTTTAACATTGGAGCAGAAGGTCAGTTCGTTATGGGGTCTGTAGGGGCAATGGTAGTAGGTGTTTCCGTGAAAGCACCTGCATTCATTCATATTCCATTATGTCTACTTGCTGCAGCATTAGCAGGTGCATTATGGGGAGCACTTGTTGGATACTTAAAGGCAAAATTAGGAGCAAATGAAGTTCTTTGTATGATTATGTTTAACTGGATTGCTTATTACTTCTCAAACTATGTTGTAAAGAGTAAGTTATTTAATGATACAGGGAAACAAGTTAGTAAGAAAGTAGAAGAAACAGCAAGGCTATCACTAAGCAGTCTGAAAGCTTCTTTAGGTCAAAAAGTTAACTGGGGTATCATTGTTGCAGTAATTGCAGTAATTGTTATCTATTTGATTATTAATAAAACAACACTTGGTTATCGTTTACGTGCAGTTGGTTTTAACCGTAATGCGGCAGAATATGCAGGTATTAATGTTAAAGTTGCTATTGTTACAGCAATCGCGATCTCTGGTGCTCTTGCAGGTTTAGCTGGAGCAACGCAAGTACTTGGTTATAACTATAGTATTAGTGAGTTTGCAGGGCAAGAAGGATACGGATTTGAAGGTATCACTGTTGCGATGATTGGTGCAACACATCCAATTGGTGTATTGTTTGCAGGTCTATTCTATGGAGCTATGAAATTTGGTGGAAAGAGTATGAACCTTGTTGGAGCACCTACAGAAGTTATCGATATCATCATGGGATCTATTATCTTCTTTATTGCAATTTCAAGTATATTAAAAAAATTGAAAATAGGATTTAATAAAAAAGGAGGTACAAAGTAATATGAATGAAATAATCAAAAATCTTGGTCTTATCTTAAATACTACACTTATGTACACTCCACCACTATTATTCGCAGCACTTGGTTCTGTATTCTCAGAGCGAAGCGGTGTTGTTAATATCGGTATTGAAGGTATGATGACAATTGGTGCTTTTGCTGGTGTTGTTGGAACATTATTCACAAGCAATCCTTGGTTAGGATTTTTAATTGCAGGTTTAGCAGGTGGATTATTCGGTTTACTTCATGCATTTGCAACCATTACTTGTAAAGCAGACCAAACAATCTCTGGTACAGCAATTAACTTCTTAGCACCTGGTTTTGCAATATTCTTATGTCGTGTATTATACAGCTCAACAGAGACAGAAAGTGTTGATTTAGCACATAAGATGCCACGTTTCTTAAAAGGGCTATTCCAAAGTTCGGAAGGATTGTTCCGTAAGGGTGGATTCCTTGACAATGTATTTAACACATATGCAACAGCATATTTAGCATTTATTTTAGTAGCCGTTGTTTGGTTTATATTCTATAAGACAAAATTCGGTTTACGAATCCGTGCAGTAGGAGAACATCCAAAAGCAGCGGATACACTTGGTATCAATGTTATTAAGATTCGTTATATTTGCGTAATTCTATCTGGTGTATTAGCTGGTTTCGGTGGTGCATCTGTTACATTAGCAACCGTATCACAATATCGTCCATCCGTTATTACTGGTCAAGGTTTTATCGCAATTGCAGCCGTTATATTTGGTAAATTCAAGCCACAAGGTGCAATGCTTGCATGTATCTTATTCGGTTTCTGTAATGGAGTTAAGATATTCGTAGGTTCAGGAAGTGTAGTATCACCTCACTTAATCTCTATGATACCTTATGTAGTAACAATTGTAGTATTAATTCTATTTGTTGGTAAGTCACATGTACCTGCAGCAAATGGTAAACCATATGAAAAATCAAGATAGTCATATATAGGCGAAAAGAGCTTCCCAATCATATAGATGCGGAAGCTCTTTTTTTGTCGTTTTATAGTTGGAGAATTAGTTGCTGTGAACAATTTGGGTGAAACAGTGATAGGAATTGAACATAATTACGACAAATCATACAATTGAGTGTCAATATGAGGCAAAAGTCTCATATAATTATTGAAAGGATTCTTTGACAGATAGAGAAAATACGTATAAAATAGAAATGTATGTATGTCGAATAGAAGAAGATAGAAAGCGAGAGTTTGCTAAGCGAGAAATTGCAAAGCAATAATTTGCTAAGCAAACGCTTGCTTTGTTATAAGATAGAGGAGGATTAACAACATGGATGAGAAGAAAAAATCAAATAAGGGATTGTTTCTTGCTTTGCTCTTTAGTGTAGCAGCACTTGGTGTCGCATTAGTGTTATGTGCGACAATCGGTAAAGGGTTTGGGGCTTCGAACAATTCAAGTAGCAAAGAAAATTATATATCGGCAGAAAAGGTGCAGAGACAGGTTAAGAAGATATTGAACCTAGATGAAGTAAAGACGGTATACGATGCACAATATCAATCAACAGTAAAAACAAGACTTGAAGCAATGAAGAAGGATTATGTTTGCACATTTGAAGAGCCTTTGTTTGTTATGAATCCATTCGGAACAAACGTAACAGGAATGTATGTATATTTTAAAACAAGCGAGGCTGTTAATGTAGAATATACTGTATCGGTAGCAGATATATCAATACCAGAATATACGAAGACATTATATACAGATGAAGACGGGAATGTAGTAAAGAAACATGAAGGTCAGATTATAGGTCTTATTCAAGGAAAGATAAATACAGTTACTATGCGTCTATATAGTGATGATGGAAAATTTGTCGGTGAGAATACATTTAAATTCGATGTTCCTGACTATGGAACGATTAAAGAGACAGAGTTAAAGGTTACAAATAAACAGGATAGCAAGAAGCTAAGCGATGGTTTGTTTGTAATATATGGATATGATAGAAGAAATACAAACGAACCAAAACATATGTTATTCTATGATAATGATGGAGTTATCCGTGCTGAGATTCCACTTGCTGTAACGAATGGTGATGTTAATATGGAATTTATCGATGGAAAGATGTTTTATGCTTGTACAGACTCTAGTTATGCTTTAGTGAATCAATTAGGACAAGTGGAGAGTATCTATAATACAGAGGGATATACAACACATCATGATTTTGATTATGATAAGGAAAACAAGAGAGTGCTTATCTTAGCAACAAAGAAGAAGAGCAAATCCAAACAAGACATTATACTATCATTAAATATGTCAACAGGTGGTATTGAAGAAGTAATTGATTTTGGTAATCTAATGCCCGATATTAAAAAAGGTGCAGTGATAACTGCGGACGCACCAGATCGAGAGAAAATAGATTGGGTACATTTTAACTCGATTCAAGTTATTAATGGAAAGCATTTAATTCTAAGTTCTCGTGAATTGAGTTCGATTATTCGAATTAATAATTACTATACGATGCCTAAGATTGGCTATATTATCTCAGATTCAAAAATCTGGGAGGGAACAAAGTATAGCAGTTTAGTTCTTAAAAAGAAAGGTACATTTACATCGCAAGCAGGGCAACATTCTGTAAACTACGTTACAGATGCTTCACTAAAAAATGGCCAATATTATTTGACATTCTTTAATAATAACTATGCACAGAGATTATCCTACCCTGATTTTGATTGGTCTTTTATTAAAGGTGCTGGAACACAAAACAAAGATGTAGATAATTCATATTATTATAAATATCTTGTGGATGAGAAAAAAGGTACATACAAGCTAGTAGAAAAAGTTAAAGTACCATATTCAAGCATTGTTAGTAATGTGCAAGAATACAACGGAAACCGAGTGATCTGTTCAGGAACAGCCGGAGTATTCGGTGAGTATGATAAAGATGGAAAATTAATTAGCAAATTTAAGACAAAGGTTACATCACTAATATATCGCGTACAGAAAGAAACAATGGACGGATATTGGTTTAACTAGGTGTTTTTATAAGCAGTGTTAGTCAATTGAATATGTTAAATACAGAGAACGGCGACACTAATTTGAAGAGAATTCAGATTAGTGTCGTCGTTTTAGTCTATGTATTGAAAAAAATGCAATTAAAAATAAAGTTTTAACATACCTTATTGTAGTACGCTCATATTATATAAGTATAGGTATAATAACCGTAACTTGAAGGACGAAGTCCTGAATAGTTATCTGGAAGGACATAATCCAGAATAATTACTATATAAGTAAATATATATTAAGGGGCGTGATATATGCATAGAAGTATGAATGTGATTAGACATGACACATTGGTGAAGAAATATCCTGATATTACAAGAGAGGACCTTTTACATAAACATCATTTTATATCAAGTTATCAAATGGCTAATCTTTTTTCAATGGTTGAGCAGAATAAGATTACGAAAGTGCAGTATGAAAAGTGTTTAGAAAAATTGCGGGAAAAATAAAAAAGATAATCCTAACGATATGCGATGAATGTGTAACGTCGGGATTATCTTTTTGTTACTCCTGAATACAGGACAAAGGAGAAGACATATATTGAAGTGTAATTTGTTTTGTGTGGAAAAGGAGTGAGTAAGGCAATGGAAAAGAAAGAGGAAATAATGAACGCAGAAGGTGGAAAGAAAAGTACCAAGAAACAGAATGCTGATTTTGTTGAAGTGTACGAAAGTGCCTTACTGTTAGCACTTTTAAAAAATGATTTGATTACAAAGGAAGAGTATGAATGGTGTTTGGAGGAGTTGAAGAAGTAAGGGATTATCTTTAGCTTCTTACAAGCGTGTAGCTCAATTTATATGGAAGTAGATTTAAATATACATCTATATGATCTTTATCATTGATTACCATCTTATCAAGTATCTGGGTATAGAATTCATCTTCATACTCGATGCCTTTGACAAGTTCTTCAACGGCTGATTTAATGTCTTTTATCAACTCGTGCTGTTTCTGTATCATGGCTTGCTGCGATTCTGTATTTTCTAGTATTGCTTGTAAGCCATTGATTTCGATATCGTACTTTGCTCTTAACGCAGTAAATTCCTCTTTGTCAATATCTTCGCTTGTGTAGAGTTCTATCAAGTGAGTACGCTTTTTCTTTGTTGTATCTATTTTCTCAATTAGAGCGTTTGAATCTGTCCCCTTCATATCCATTGAAATGATAGATTCTATTGTTCTGATTAAATTGTCCATTATCTTTTTGTGGTTTAAGTTCAGGTCCTTGCAAACAAGGCACATGATATGAATTATATCCTCATTACGAATACTTTCTCCTGAGCAACCAACTTGATTTCCTATCTTATCAATATGAGGACTGCCATTTTTTGCCCCCTGAAAGCAACGCCACGCTTTGTACTGGCTACCATCCTTTCGGGTTCTATATCTTGCTACATAGCTAGAACCACATCTTCCGCATTTGAGTTTGCCGGAGAAGGGATAGCGGTTGCTATATTTTGATTTGCTTTCTTGAGAGAGCGATTTAGCATCTAAGATGCGGTTCGCTTTATCAAACAATTCACGGGATATAATTGGCTCGTGGTGGTCTTTAAGGATAACAAATTCTTCCTGCCCCTTATTATACTTCTTTTCATGCGAGAGGAAATCTGGTGTATAGGTTTTTTTCTGCACTAAGTCACCACAGTATTTTTCATTTCGGATAACACGAAGAATAACGGTATTATGCCATTCCTTGACACGCATTGGCGAAATGCCTTCCTCACGAAGTTCACGGGCAATAACATGTGTGCCTTTGCCTTCGTTTACAAACTTGTGGAAGATAAGGCGAACAATTTTTGCTCCATTGTCATTAATATACATTTTGCCGTCAACCACATCATAGCCGAGCATACTTCTGCCGAATACAACACCTTGCTCCATTTGACGTTTTTGTCCCCATTTTACCCGTTCGGAAGTCTTACGGCTTTCTTCCTGTGCGATAGAGGACATAATGGCAAGACGAAGCTCTGCATCTTCGTCCAATGTATTGATGTTGTCATTCATAAAAACAACACCGACACCATGCTTTTTCAGGTCGCGGGTATAATATATACTATCAAGGGTATTTCTCGCAAAACGGGAAATTTCTTTTGTAATAATCAAATCAAAATCACCGTTTTTAGCACATGCTATCATACGATTGAATTGTTTACGTTTCTTTGTATTTGTACCGGAAATACCTTCGTCGGCATAGACCTCAAACAGCTCCCAATCAGGATTACGTTCTATATATTGTTTGAAATAACGTTGTTGATTTTCAAAAGAATTAGTTTGGTCTTCATTATCTGTTGATACACGACAATACACAGCCACGCGTTTTTTACAATTAATCAACTGCCGTTCTTGATTTAAGCGTTCATATCTGTTCAAGAAAAGTCTCCTTTCCTAGGGCGTGTTTGATTCTGAATGGTTACATATTGTTTTTTGAGTTCCTCTACACAACGTTCATATTGTGAATCACTCAATAGCTTTCTCTTTTTCAAAGAGACAAGAATTGAGTTTTGATAATGTAGTAAGAATGCTTCATCTTCTTTTTCTGTAAGTTGTGGAATATGCTCTCCAACAAAAATAAATTCACGATATTTCAAGTTGTCACCCCCCTCGTTACAATGTATTCATGTAGACTTGTACGATATAACAAGAGGGGGAGTTCTTTTTAACCTATATTTTAGTGGAAAATGCTGTTATCCAAAAACAAATGGCTGCAACAATAGACAGTGGTGTTATAATTAGCTTTTCTTTTCTACTATACGAAAAAAGATTCATTATTGAATTGAGAGAAAGATAACCAGCAAATACAAAACATATTATTTTCGTTACTTTTACTGAAAATAATAGTGGCACAATACCGCTTGTTTGTAAAATTATTAAGAGTGCCATTATTTGTATAGCAACCATAATCCATACGATAATTCTCATTTTGGGCGGTATTATTTTATATTTCCCACCCATAGACAATTCACCCAATGGTAATCCAAGAGCGAGGAGGATTGCCAATACAATTATAATTCCTAAAAGTATTGCCCCAACTATAGACGCTATTTCTACATATAACATTTCATTTTTCTCCTTTACTTTTGGACTTAGTAGTTAAAGCCAATCTTTTTTTGAAATCTTCAAACCATTTTATTTCAAAATCTACTTTGGCAATAGATAGCTCTAAAGCGGCATATTGAAACATTGCTATATCCCCAACGCTTTCAGTTAATGAGTTAGTGTCAAACATTTCTTGAAAATTTTCTGAGGTGTTTGTAACTTCTAATTGTTTTATATAGTTAGAAATTGCTGTTTCATTATCGGGGGTTGACAGGTGAACTTGTTTCAACTTTTCTTTTGAGTTTTCTAATTCTTTAATGTACGATTCAATCAAATCTATTCTTTTGTTCTTTTGCACAAATCCCATAAAAAGCAACTTTCCAAGTTCCATATTCTTTTCTTTATAGAGCATAGGTTTTGAAACACTGTCAATAAAATATGCTTTTCCCTTGTCAGTTATCTCATACACTTTTTTATTTACGCTATTTTCCACATATTCGTTGCATCCGATCATGTTGCCTGCAAGAAGTTTTTTAATTGTAGCCTGTATACTTCCCATGCTATTACTGCTTATGGATGTAAAATGCGTTTCAATACGCTTTCTCATTTCGTAGATAGTGCTTTTCTGCAGTATTAAAAGACCAAGAATAATTATTTCCATAGATAACGACCTCCTTTGCATTACTAATAGTAACACATCTAATAGTTTTGGTCAATCTTGTTTTCTATTTCCGATGCTTCTGTAGGACATGACGAGCTTGTACACTTCGAGGAAAAAGAGGGGTCCAGGAGCATTACTGAGCCCTCTCTAGGTACAGAAGAACTAGCCCACATGGAAGTCATTAGTGCGATACTGTATCAATTAACAAGAGGACTACCCGCAGAGGAATCAAGCAATATACTATCGAAGATAGATTGCTGTACACCTGAATTTGAATTTTCAAGCTATAACATGAAAGAGAAAGTCCTTATGTTTCTACATGAAAATATGGTAGCAGAGCAAAAAGCAAAATTGCTTTATGATACAATTTTGACCAATGTACATGATACAGCAGTAAGTGACCCGATTCGATTCTTGCGTGCAAGGGAGATTGTGCATTATCAGAGGTTTGGGGAAGCAATTCAGTTGGTACAGGAGAAGATAGAGAAGGAGTAGGGGAGGAGGAGTTAAGACAAAAAGCAAGGTGCACTTTGAGTGAGAGTGCACCTTGCTTTTTGTGGTAGATTATGGAGTGATTTAATTTACTTCAAATATTCTTTTTTTGAGAGCGAGAAATAAGGTTCTCTAGCTTTTATTGAATAGTAGTACTTGCATTTTCAAGAGCATTTTCTACAGCTTTTTCAATAACCATACTTGAGTTTGTAGCACCAGATACAGTATCTACGTTTATTTGTTGCTTTATGATTATCTCATCAATGATTTTTTCTGCGGGAGTACCGCGTTCATTATGATGTTCTAGAAGATTAATATTGTCTATCTGACCGTCTTTAATAGATACCTCGACTTTGGCGTAGATATATCCTGCATCATATTCGCCAATATAGTTGCCATCTTTTATGTTTGATGTGTTGATTTCACTGATTTGTATGTCTTTGATTTTGGTTTGATAATTCATAAAATCAACATAATAGATAACGATATGACCAATTATGCAAAGTAACATTACGGCAGATAAGATGCGGTGCCAGCGAATCTTAAGGGATCTGTCTTGCTTTATGATATGGCATAGAACAATAAGCAGAATCATTACAACAACCGTTGCTATACCTGTAAGAAAAACGTACATATGACGTGTCTTTAATACAGGAAGTACAAATATAATGTGCAAAATACATATTATGATAAATGTAGCACAAACTGGTTTATGTGCTTTCATTAAAAACTTATCTAACTTTTTTAAATGAAGTTTACGTGTTAATGCTTTCGTTATTAGTAAACAGAAGCAAAAAAGGCATAAGAAGCCTAAAATAATTCCCATATATGAAACCTCCCTATCTATTCTTGTAATGTTCTTATCAAACATTTCTTTAGCTTTCTTTTTAAATGTTCAGGTAGCTCTGTTCTTTTCTTTGTATTTGTCCAAGTGAATTTACCACTTGATTTCATACCAGCAGTTTTGAAGAATTCATTCATAGAATGGATTGCTCCGCTGCTTTGTCTGAATAGTGTTGAAAAAGGGAAAGGAGTATTACAGGCTGTTAGAAGGATATATGTTTGCTTCTTTGATAAGCGTGCCTTTGGAAATGTATCCGTTTCTTTCAGTGCGACTCCCAACAAACGATCAAACATATTTTTGACGGCTGCAGGAACATTTGCCCAGTAGGTTGGAGCTGCAAGTATGACAACATCGCAATGCTTCAATAGCATAGCGATTTCTGAAATATCATCGTTCTGAACGCAACGACCTGTGCGAATGCAAGTGCGACAACCGTTGCAAAGTGCAATCTGCCTTTCGTAAAGATTTATTCGATCTACCTTCCAACCATTTTTGACAGCGTCTTTTAAAGTATAATCAAGCATAGTAGCAGTTGCACCTGTTAGATGCGGGCTACCTAAGATGGCGAGTATTCTTTTTGAACTCATTGGCGATCCTCCTTGTTTGCAATAGAGTTGTAGAGTGTATCAAAACCGTATGTTAGAAAGTCTTGCTTGGAAAGCTGTAATTCTTGTTTGATATACATTTCTTTTTTTGTTCCTACTTGTATAAGACCTGAGAGCATTCCCCAAAATGCCATAATAGTAGGTAGAACTTTAATATCAGCTCTTATTTCTCCTGCAAGAATACCTTCCTGTAAAAATTGATGTAGTTTTTGGTTTATTTCTTCACCAATGCGAAATGTTTCTTTTTCCTCTGGTAGATAGTCCACCTGTTCAAAATCAATATTAATTTCATCAAGTGCTAGTTCAAAGTAAAAGGGAAATTCCTCTTGATATCTTAGCAATGCTTGACAAATCAATTCATATCGTTTCTTTGAACTTGAGTATTCGGATAGTGCAGAGAAGATGTAGTCATTTAGTTTCTTCATACTTTCAAGAACAAGCAAACCAACGATTTCTTCTTTGCTTTGAAAATAAACATATATAGTAGCTTTACTGTAGCCAGCCTCTTTCGCAATATCGTTCATTGAGGTAGCTTCAATCCCTTTTGTCATAAATAGATTCTGTGCAGCAGAAGCAATACTTTCACGGTGAACATTCCTAGGCTCTTTTTTTCTTCGTCCCATAGTTAAATTCCTCTCTTTGAATTAATTGAACCGACGGTTTAATTATAAAGGAGAAAAAATGTATTGTCAATACGGAAGATACAATATATGGGATAAATATAAAAAAAGCAAGATACACGTTAGGATAGGGTGCATCTTGCTTTGGTAATAGATTATGATGTTTGATATAATTGTAACTAGAGATGATATCCCTAGATTAAATTAAATTCTTTCAATAGCTTGTCACGTTCCGCGGGGTCTTTTGCAGCTTTTTGTAAATCTTCCATACGATTTTCTGCAATTAATTTATCAATAAGTGTAGCTACTAATTCTTCTAATTGTTTTGGATTTATTTCGTTCATAGTAAGTCTCCCTTTGTTTGAATTTTATTACTCTGAGTATACCACTTCTACATTCCATTTGTCACCAAAATTTCAGCTTTATAAGTAAACAGAATAAGTAACATAAGTATTTATTACCCCCTAATGATAAGTGGTTGTAACAAAAGTACAATCATTTATGATAAAATTAGATTAGATGTGACATATTATGAAAAAATGCATTTGACTCTAGTTAAAACAACGATATTGTTGTATGATATAAGTATTGTGTGACGATTAGGAGTTTCGGTAATAATAAAGATTGTGGCATTATGCTATGAGTCAGATTACCATAATAGTTACTGTAATTAACACGAATCAGATGAAAGAAATAGGAGGAATTCACGTGAATAAGGAAATGGTTATTGTACTTGATTTTGGTGGGCAATACAATCAATTAATTGCAAGACGTGTCAGAGAGTGTAATGTATATTGTGAAGTATTACCTTATAATACAAGTATTGAACGTATTAAAGAAATCAATCCTAAGGGTATAATCTTAACAGGAGGTCCAGCTAGTGTATATCTTGAGGAATCTCCACGTTGTGGTAAGGAATTGTTTGAGTTAGGTATTCCCGTACTTGGAATTTGCTATGGTGCTCAATTAATGACATATTTACTTGGTGGTGAAGTAAGTTCTGCTCCAGTTAGAGAGTATGGTAAAACATTAGTAACAGTGGATTCTTCTTCAAAATTATTTGCAAATGTTTCAAAGGAAACAGTTTGTTGGATGAGCCATACAGATTATATTTCTAAATTACCAGAAGGTTTCCGTGTAACTGCAACGACAGATTCTTGTCCTGCAGCAGGATTAGAATGCGCAGAAAAGAACCTTTATGCAGTTCAATTCCACCCAGAAGTTGTTCATACAGTAGAGGGAACACAAATGTTCCATGATTTTGTATATGATGTATGTCATTGTTCTGGCGATTGGGTTATGAGTTCTTTCGCAGAAGAATCTATCAAAGCGATTCGTGAAAAAGTTGGTGACGGTAAAGTATTATGTGCGCTTTCAGGTGGTGTAGACTCTTCTGTTGCAGCAGTAATGCTTTCAAAGGCAGTAGGAAAGCAATTAACTTGTATCTTCGTAGACCATGGTTTATTACGTAAGAACGAAGGCGATGAGGTAGAAGCTGTATTTGGTCCAAACGGACAATTCGACTTAAACTTCATTCGTGTTGATGCAAAAGATCGTTTTTATGGCAAGTTAGCTGGTGTATCTGAACCAGAAGAAAAACGTAAAATTATTGGTGAAGAATTCATTCGTGTATTTGAAGAAGAAGCAAAGAAAATCGGTACAGTTGATTTCTTAGTTCAAGGAACTATTTATCCAGACGTTATCGAAAGTGGTCTTGGTAAATCGGCAGTAATCAAGTCTCACCACAATGTTGGAGGACTTCCTGACTATGTAGATTTCAAAGAAATCATCGAACCTCTTCGCCTTTTATTCAAGGATGAAGTTCGTAAAACTGGTCTTGAACTTGGTATTCCTGAATACCTTGTATTCAGACAACCATTCCCAGGTCCAGGTCTTGCAATCCGTATCATTGGCGAAGTAACAGCAGAAAAAGTTCGTATCGTTCAAGATGCTGACTTCATCTACCGTGAAGAAATTGCAAAAGCTGGAATCGACAAAGAAATCGGTCAATACTTCGCAGCATTAACTAACATGCGTTCTGTTGGTTGTATGGGAGACGAAAGAACATACGATTATGCAGTTGCACTACGTGCTGTAACTACTTCTGATTTCATGACAGCAGAATTTGCTGAGTTGCCTTGGGAAGTGATTGGAAAGGTATCAAGCAGAATTGTAAATGAAGTGAAAGGGGTTAATCGAGTACTGTATGATTGTACTGGGAAACCACCGGCTACGATAGAGTTTGAATAGAAAACAAAGCCTCAAGAATGGCGTATTTACGCGGTTCTTGGGGCTTTTCTTTTGGGTGTGATACCTTTTTGATACCTGTAATTAGTATAGTTGTGTGTATTCGCATGTTTTGAAAGATGTACATTCTTGAAGTTCGTTATAAGATAAGGTGGTAAAATGTACTGGTAATCCATATTGTAGTTCTAAGATAGTACCAATCATGCGCTTGATGGAAAGTATCAATTGATAATTTGTGTCAAGGTTAAGTAAATCGTATGTTATTAATATATCTATATCATTTGCTTGATCTTTATTAATAAATGATCCAAACAGGTAAATGGATATATTATTATCTATACTTTCCAAAGAAGATAGGCTTTCCTTTATCGTCTTTTTTAATGTATTTATATGGTTCATTCCAGGTTAACGCTCCTAATAATTCGTTCATTATAAATATTCCGACTTGTTGTTGTTTTGCAGCTGTCTTAGCTTGATTAGTATAGCCATTCCAATTTGATATTGTAACAATGCCCTGAATATCTGGATATTCATCGATAATCTCATAGTAGTCAGAAAGACCTATAGTATAATGATTCGTTACAACGACTTCAAATGATGGCATATCATAACGGTGTATTATATAATGGTAATCCTCAATTTTTTCTAACCTTTTAGTTTCTGAATGGTTTGAAATGGCTGTCTCAAAAAATCTAATACTTTCTGGGCGTGGATATCGAGAGTAATCAACATACATATTAATCAGCCTCCTTATAGATCATTTTTTCAAATTCTAACGGAAAACATGGAACAGCTTCAGAATCTTGTCGTTCAATTTGATTTCTTTCAAATGCGTTTGCGTGTATTTTGAATTTATAGTAAATATTAGATTCATCTTGTGATAAAATATCCAAATTATCCTCTAAAATCGAGATTATTTGCTGATTATTAGGGATTATGGTGTTTCTCTTGATTGATGTCCAAACATCAGCAGAAGTAGAGAGGGGATTATTTAGTGCAATCAAAGAGTTCGGACCGTACTGCATAAGTAATTGCTTGTTTTCTGTTAAATAATTCTTTATACAGGAAAAAATTTCATTTTTATCCTTCGTTTGATTTAACGCAAAAGGTTTTATTAATTTGGTTGTAGTCTTTGTTTTATTACTATTTACAGGAGAAAACGTATAAATAGGAGTATCTGATAGTTTAGAAAAAAGTAATTCATATCCATTTTTTGAATCTTCATTGAGATCTATTATTTCTCGTCCTTCCAATCCATGAGGTAAAAGTGTAGAAACGTGTGTAGTGGACAGCGAAAGAAATGTGACAAGTAAATATTTGTTGTCATTTCTTAAAATCTCATCGTTAATTATTCGGTATTCTTTTCCTACGCCACCTTTAAAATTATCGGCTTTTTCTTTATAATTGGGGGTTAATATAACGATAACTTTTTTTGCCTTAGGAATAAGTTGTAACATCATTTCATTAAAATCTATAGAAGTGTCGATTTGCTTTAGTAACATGTCCATATAACAATCATATCCATTATCGCGTAAAAAGTTAGCAAAAGAAATGACTTTTTCAATATAAACTTGGCTATCTTGAGAATAGCTTATAGCAACTTCAGGTTCAATGTTTTGCATTGTCGCACCATCCTTTCTTCACTTTACTCTTCCCACAATCATCACAAGTATCTGGCCAATTCAATTTCCATTCCAAATACTCATTTTCTGTTATCTCTTTATTCGCTAGCTCCTGTTTACGAATCATCCATTCCCTCATGAATTCATCAACCAACCCATAATTAAACCACATACCAACTGGCGGTTCATCCGGCCAGTAATCATCATTGTCATCATATTGGGCTACCGCCTTTGTGGTGGCTTTTTCTTTTTTATTACTACGAATAAGAGAGAAGAGATTGATTGCGCCACGGTTGTCTTCGTCCAGCCAGAAGAAAGTCTGCATAATATCTTCTGCGCTTCCTGGAACTTCGCTGACAAAGTTCAGGGGATTAATATCCATAGCCTTTGCCATATCTATAAGCATGTCTTTTTGAGGGACTCTGTAATCGCATTCGTATTGTGCAATACGATTTGCAGCTCCCTTTTCTTCTAAACCAACAGCAACTCCAAGTTCCTGCTGAGTCATTTTTCTGAGTTTTCGTACAAATTTTATTTTTTTACCAATGGTCATAGTCTGTCTCCTTTACTGGAATTCAAATAAAAATGAAGCCTTATAAGAATTATTATATCTGATAAATGAGATACAGTAAATAAAAATATTCGCCTAGAGGCGAAAATAATATTGACATTCGCCATGAGGCGAATTATAATGGGTATCACAATAGGACATTCGCTATGAAGCGAACACTAATACAACTGAATGAGCGGTACCATATGTTAACAGACATTCGCCAAGACCTTCTGATAAGGAAGCGAGCGATGATGACACTCCCAGAACTGGCGAGAATATCTCACACAAGAGCAGGCCCGGGGCGCATAGCCGAGGTTGATTGAAACATCAACAACATATGAATACACAGAACGCCAACGATTTTCCAAACAGGAAAACCGTAGCTATAACGTGAGTTATAGCACCTGATCTTGCTGCAATAGTCCAAACAATAGTTGAGTGGCCGGGGTGGTTCCCCAGGTCCCTAGTTAGATTTTTAAATTTTTATACAAAGGAGGTGGACGGATGGAAGGAGCAATTTATATTACAGCAGCTGAGATGGCAGAAATGCTTGGCATTTCAAAACCATATGCGTATAAGCTCATCAAACAGATGAATGAAGAGCTTGACGCAAAAGGGTTTATTACCATTCCTGGCAAAGTAGCAACTAAGTATTTTGAAGAGAAGTTTTACGGAGTAAGAGTAACAGCGTAACGAAAGGAGAAATTGATGGCAGCATATAAAGACGAGGAGCGAGGCACATGGTATGTCTCGTTCCATTATTATGACTGGACTGGCAAGAATAAGCGCAAGTTGAAGCGTGGTTTCAAGACCAGAAGAGAAGCATTAGAGTGGGAACAGCATTTTCGTATGAAGGAAGAAGCTAATTTGGAAATGACTTTTGATGACTTTGTTGAAGCCTATACAAGAGATATGAAACCCAAATTAAAGGAAAATACTTGGAACACGAAAGAAGCGGTTATTAACAGCAAGATACTCCCTTATTTTAAGGATAAGAAAATGAAGGATATCAAACCGACAGATATTATTCAGTGGCAGAATCAGATGATTAAGCTTAAGAATCCGCAAGGAGCATTGTTTAAACCAACTTATCTAAAAACCATTCAATCGGAGCTGAGTGCATTGTTTAATCATGCAGTACGATTTTATGAATTGAAAGAGAATCCTGTGGTGAAGGCGGGACCATTGGGAAAAGGGAAAGCAGACGAAATGCTCTTTTGGACAAAGGAAGAGTATTTGAAATTTATCGAGCAGGTAAAGGACAAGCCAGTTTCCTATTATGCATTTCAGATTCTCTATTGGTGCGGTCTTCGAATGGGAGAATTACTGGCACTAACACCAGCGGATATTGATATTCCAAAGAGCATGATTCATATCACAAAATCTTATCAGCGAATCAGGGGTAAGGATGTTATTACAGATCCTAAGACTCCCAAGAGTAAACGTGATGTAGTGATTCCTGATTTCTTGCGTGATGAATTGCAGGATTATATGAATCGGTTATATGGAATTACCAAGAAAGATAGGTTATTTCATATAACAAAAACATATTTGCATCATGAAATGGATCGTGGAGCTAAGAAAGCAGGAGTGCAGAGAATCAGAATTCATGACCTGCGCCACAGCCACGTATCCCTTTTAATCAACATGGGATTTACAGCGGTAGCCATTGGTTCCAGAGTTGGTCATGAAAGTTCGGATATAACTTTCCGCTATGCACACATGTTTCCAAGTGAGCAGAAGCAGATGGCAACCATGTTAAATGATGCATTTGTGATTTCAGATAAGGAAGGTGAGGAATAATGCCGGGAGTTCATAAGAATCCAACGATTAGTTTTCGTATTTCTGATTATGAGAGAAGAGAAATTGAAGCAAAGATTAAGGCAAGTGGAATGTTGAAAAAAGATTATTTTGTTCGTTCCTGTATTTATAACCATGTGTGTGTTGTTGGTAAGAAGGAGACGGTATATGTGCTGGTTAAGGAGTTGCAGAAAATGCAACAAATTCTTCATCAGTTGCATGAACAGATTTTATCAGAAGATATTCAGATAACCAGCGAAGAAATACAGGAATTGCAGCTGGACTACGAATATATGTTAAAAGCTATTTTATGGATGCTTGAAGGTGCAAGATATTTGTGGGAAGGAAAAAGTACAGCAGGGAAGGAGAGTGATAATTGTGGAGGAAGCAAAAGTTGAACTAAAGATGATTAATATGGCAGACGTTCAAGCGAGTTCCATCGATTGGCTTTGGTATCCGTTTATTCCATATGGAAAACTTACCATTATTCAGGGTGATCCTGGAGATGGTAAAAGTACTTTGGTATTGAACATAGCAGCAAGGCTATCAAAAGGAGAAGGTCTTGATGATGAAATGAAGCCTACGGAGCCAATAAATGTAATTTACCAAACGGCAGAGGATGGTTTAGCTGACACAGTGAAGCCTAGACTGGAACTTGCAGGAGCTGATTGTAGTAGGATTTCTATTATAGATGAAAGCGAAAAATCAGTATCTATGGTAGATGAGCGGTTAGAGGAAGCAATCATGAAGCAACAAGCAAAACTTTTAATCTTAGATCCAATTCAGGCATATCTTGGTTGTGGTACTGATATGAATCGTGCCAATGAAGCTCGTGATATGACAAAAAAGCTTGGAGCATTAGCTGAGAAAACGGGGTGCGCCATTGTTCTTATCGGTCATATGAATAAAGGTGGTGGAGCAAAAGCGGCGTATCGTGGTATGGGTTCTATAGATTTCTTTGCAGTTGCACGAAGCGTGATTCTAGTTGGGCGAATCGAAGGGCAGGAACAAATGAGGGCAGTGATTCAGATTAAGAATAACTTAGCTGCCTTTGGACATGCCAAAGCATTTGCCCTTGAAGAAGATGGTTTTTGCTGGATAGGTGATTATGACATTACTGCGGATGAAGTGCTTGGTGGTATTGTTCCAAAAGCAAATAAATTGGAGCAGGCAAAGCTGTTATTGAAAGATTTGAGCGCAGACAAAATCATGATGCCAAGTAGTGAGATTATGGATATTGCTTCGGGTGAAGGAATTTCCAAGAGGACTTTGGAAAGTGCCAAGAAGGAATTAGGAATTAAAGCAAAGCGGGTCAACAATATCTGGTATTGGGATTTGAAGCAAGATGATATGAATGAGATTTGATAGTAAGACCGCAACATTGCAAAGTATCAGATTTTACGGTCTTAAATTTGCGGTGTTACACATGATTGCAAGGTTGCAAACACCATAGTCTTTGCGGTGTTGCGGTCTTGCAGATTAAAAAAGAAAGGACGTATGTGTCATGAAGGAAGAAACAATATTTGAGAAGTTGGGGATAGAGTATCAGGAGGTTGACGGAATTTTTTATCCGATTTTATCTGTTCCATCGGAGGATAATCAGTGCCTTAATGTTGGGAAATATGGTCGTATGTGGATTGAGCATATTAAGATCACTTACCCACAGCGATATCGCAGTCTGGTGCGCTTTGGAGAATTAAAGGAACGAGCTGAAATGGTAAATGAAACAGCATACGAGCTGTTAGAAGATATTGAAGTCGGATGGCTGAATAAACATAGACCAAAGAATTCGAATTCCTTTATTGAACAGTTACAACTTCGCAACCAGGCACGAATGATGGCAGAGGAAGTTGTGCTTCATGATGTAGTCAGACAGTTTCACTAAAATTAGCAAACACAAGAAAGAGAGGATTTTTTATGAATCAATATAGAGTAGATGGGAGCCTGATTATTGCTGTAGATCACGGTTTCGGAAATATGAAAACAGCAAATATTGTATTTAGTAATGGAATGGCGGTATATGACACAGAGCCGATTATGAGCAGAGATTATTTATTCTTTGAGGGAAAGTATTATGTGTTGAATCAGGGGCATAAGCCATATGCTTCTGAAAAAATTAACGATGATGATTTTTATATTCTAACCATTGCAGCAATTGCAAAGGAACTTCGATTAAGAGGAATTACCAGAGAGCGTGTTCACCTTGCAGTAGGGTTACCACTGAAATGGAGGGATGTACAGCAGGAAGAATTCAAAAAGTATTTGCTACGAAATAAGCATGTGGAATTTACCTATTGTGGAAGCAAATATTTTGTAGACATCACCGGATGCAGTGTAATGCCACAATGTTATGCTGCTGTGGCAGAAAAGTTAGGCTCTTATCAAGGACTTAACATGTTGGCTGACATTGGAAATGGAACCATGAATGTTATGTATCTTCAGGATGGTAGAACCATTGAGAAAAAGATGTGGACGGAAATCCTTGGAGTGAAACAATGTGCTTTGCTAATTCACGATGCAGTGCTCAATAAGTTTCAGGTGGAACTGGATGAAAACCTGTTGAATTCCTATCTCATGAAAGGAAGGGCTGATGTAGACGAAGAATATTTGAAGTTTATGGAAGAGACAGCGAAGACCTATGTGCAAAGCATTTTCCTGAAATTGAAGGAGCTTGGCTATAATTCCAAACTGATGAAACTGCACTTCATGGGTGGTGGAGCAAAACTGGTAGAGCTATTTGGTGAGTATGAACCGGCAAGAGTATCTTTTAATCATGACATTTGTGCCAATGCCAAAGGCTTCGAGTATTTCTGCTATCTCGCAATGCGTAAACGCAGACGTGCTTAAGAAGGGAGCTGGGCAAATGAAGGATACAGAGCAAAAGACAGTTCGCTTCTATGCCAATAATCCTAAGCATAAGGAGGCATGGGAGTATCTTCACCAACTGGATAAGGAGATTTGTTCATCACAGCAGGATTTCATAGTCGATGCAATTAACAGCTATTATCACAAGATGGCAGAGTTGAAAGATGATCCATATCTGGAGACACGAGAGCGTGAAGAAGAATTTATCAAGCGGATTACACATGGCGTGATGGAGCAATTAACAGCAGACCTTCCCAAGGTGGTTGGTGGATTTTTGATTGGTCTATTGGCTGGAGAAACAGATGGGGTGTCTTCCATTGGAAGAACACTTGCAGAGAAATATAGAAGTATTGTGGCTGATGAGAGGGATGTTGGTATTTCATCAAATGTTGAGGTAAAAGAAGCTGAAATCAAAGCTGATATCAGTGAAACAGAAGTTGCTGACAATGAGTACTTGGATTTAGACAACATTTTCTAAAAGAAATCAGAAATGAAATCACTTGTGAAAAGATGAAATCAAGAATATGCCAGTCTGACATCAGAAATTGCTAACGAAATGACTTGTGTCAGATGTCTTGCTTTTTGCAATCAGAAGAGGCTGATAGATTTCATTTCTGATATTTTTATGCTTTTGGTAAATATCATAAGTGTAAATTTATTGTATAGTATATCGCCCACTGTGGTGGGTTAAATATCGGGTGCAGGTGCTCCTGCCAAGACGTCCGCAGTTGCGGATGGGAAAAGTGCTACCTTTTCCGTATCTTGCAAACCCTGTGAACCGTACTAAGAGAATTACTTTGGCATTAGCCAGGGAAGAAAGGAGATAGAGACAATGGCACAGATAAGAGAGATTTGTACCAAAACACAACGGAAGATTGGAGGATTTTTATATGACAAATGGAAAACGAAAATACCTATCCTGTAAGAAGGATTGTCACGTTTCTTTGAAATTATCGGAGGAAGATTTTATGAAACTGGAATCAGATGCGAAATCAGCAGGAATGGATCGAAGCAAATATTTGCGAGCCTTGATTCAGAATGCAAAAGGGATTGATCCAACATTTGTGGCAGATAGAGCACAGTTGATCAGAAATGTTTCTGGAGTATCGAACAATGTAAACCAGATGGCTCATCTGGCAAATGCACAAGGTCAGATATATTTTTCAGCAATTGAAGAGGTACGTCAGGAAGTGGTAAAGCTTCAGGATATTTTGAAGGAGGTACTAGACGTATGGCAATTACGAAAATCATGAACATGAATTCGGAGAAAAACCGTAATCCAGCACAACATCTTCAAAATGCACTGGAGTATATTCAAAATCCAGACAAGACTGAGAAATTATTTTTGGTGGGCAGTGTAAACTGTCTGCCAGAAACAGCCTTTGATCAGATGATGGATACAAAGAAGTTATTTCAGAAAACGAATAAGAGGCAGGGATATCATATTGTTTTGTCATTGAAACCAGGAGAGGGAACACCAGAAATTGCATTTGATATGGCACGAAGGTTCACGGAGGAATTTCTTGGTGACAGATATGAAGCTGTTTATGCCGTTCATATTGATAAGGATCATATTCATAGTCACATCGTTTGGAATAGTGTGAGTCTTCTTGATGGTAGAAAGTATGATTATAAGAAGGGTGACTGGAAGCACATAATTCAACCCATTACCAACAAGCTATGCAAGGAATATGGATTATCCATTATCGAAGCAGAGTATGTGAAGAATTCGCAGAATCTTTCCAGAAAAGAATGGCAATATGAACAGACATTTAAAGAAATGATTCATCGAGACGCAATGTTTTGTGCTTCCTACGCTGGGAGTATGGAACATTTTTTGTTTTTAATGCAGCGATTAGGCTATGAATTCAAGCCGAAGGAATATCTTACCGTGAAGATGCCAGGACGTAAGTTATATCATCGTTTGGATAAAATGGATGAGTATTTTGCAGAGGACAGATTTAAATATTGCTTCGAATACACCAGTATGAATATACCTTACTTTCATGCTACAAATCCAACTTGGGTAAAGCGGGGTAATATGTCACATTATCAAAAGAGGTTTTATGGAAAAATGTATCGTTTGCGTATGATTGAGCAGAAACGCTTTTATGTAAAATCAGCCAAGTATGCAAAGGATTTGATGTTGTTTCATAAGTTACAGGAAGAGTATCTGTTTCTTGCAAATAATAATATCCGTACCATAGAGGATCTGCTTGATATTAGAGAAAGTAAGCTGGAGCGTATTGATGAAATTACAAAGATTCAGGACTCAATTTACAAGCAAAATTCCAGTAAGAAAAGAGCTTGTAATTCTGATGGGGATTGGAGGGCTTATCAGCAATGGCGAATAGATGAGTACAGCAAGCTGGATCAGATGAAGGTCGAGAAAAAAGAAGCCAAGAATATGGTTGCAATGGCAGAGCGATGTTTAACTGAAAAGTTAGATACTGCAATGGATGTGATATCAGAGTTTGAAGAAATTAATTCTACGAATAAGATTGAAATCCCTGAATTTGTTGAGGAGAGAGTATCGGAGTCGAAAACAGAAGTTGTAAAGGAAAATTCTTATTTTGAAGATGAGAAATTATTTGAGGTTCAGAAACCAATAGAGAAGCCGATGGCATTTTATGAGGTGAACCCTAAACGGGATGAAGCGTTGCAAGATCATCAGGAGGCAGCGACACATATAGAGCTGCCGCAATATAAGGATGTTTCGTTCCGAGAGGAAGAATTGTCTAGTGAGGGGGATATGCAAAGCATTGTATCAGAGCAAGTGGAATCAAAATCGGAATTAGTGGCTGATATAGAGTTTCTTCCTGATAGTTTTTCGGAGTATTCTCTTTTATCTGTAGAAGAAAAAGTGAAGCTTTATAAGATGACAGGTAAGGAAGATACCTATGCTATGGTGGAAGCTTATTTTAAGTGCATTGGTCATCCGATTTATTTTGGAGAAGTGTATGATGAGGCTCAGGAATTAGAAAAAGCTTATAAATCCAGTTTGCTAGACCAGAAATCTGAGTTGATAGCTGTTGAGATGCTTGTGGATGGAATTACTCCTGAATCATATTTTCTTTTATCCGTGGATTCTAAAGAAAAGTATTTTGAATTCGATATGGCAGATAATAATTACAATTTGAGCTTGTATAAAGAAGTTATGCGAAGGATGAGCCAAAAGATGTCCAGCGCTGAATTGTTTGAAGGGTATCAGGAGATTTACGAGGCGAAGATGATGAAACGGGCAGATGGAATGCAGGAAAAGAAATGGGATAGAAGTAGGTAGTTTGAGGGCGTGTTGCTATTGGGTATGTATTACCAGTAGCAACACATTTTTTTTGTTAAAATAATTGGTATCATGAAATGGCATAAAACTTCAAAAATCGTTTGTTTTGCAAAAGTAGTTATGGTAAAATGGTTTTAAAATAAAACCATTAAAAAATGATTTTTAGATAATGAGGATTAGAATATGAATGAAATACTTGGCTTTGTAAATGAAAAAACAAAGGTATTAGTAATTCTAAAGGAAAACCAATTACAAATTGATGGGAAGAGCATATGCCCATTGAACCAACAAGAAATAGCTAATCTGGTACCCTGTGGGAAACTTAAGGTGAATCAGATATTGAAAGAATTAATTGAGGATGGTTATGTTGAAATGCTTCATACGAAGGGGCGGTATATTGTTACGACTAAGGCGTATGAAGTGTTGAAAAAATTGTCATTACGTTAGTGTTTTGTATCAAACCACAGTCAGCAATAGAAAGATATGTGTTGAATATTTAGTAGAAAAAGGTATTTTCCTGAATTCCACATATGAGATTTCTTTGTAAGGAAGTTAAAATTGTGTTGTTATGTAATTGAGTTGTGATATAAAAAAAGAATGAAGGTATGATAATGAATCAAAAAGAAGAGATGAGAGTTAAGCTTGTAGAAGAAATCGATGGATACTTTATGCAGCTAGTTTATTTAAAAGATGTTATGAGCGTTGAAGAGGATATTTCTGACAATAAAGAAAAATTGAAACTTGCTCCTAATTTTACTTTGATTGTAGAATGTGCATTAGTAGATAGTTATATGCTTACCTTTATGAAATTATATGATAAGTCAAAAAAGACTAAAACGATTCCTAATTTAATAAAAAAATGCATTGCTAATATTCATTTGTTCCCATCTCAAGATGATATATTATTAAAATTGAGAGAATTTGAAGCTAAGATTAATGAAGATGAATATATTGCACATGCTATAAAAACACTTACATATAGACGTGATTCAGTTTATGTACATAATGACAATAAATATTTTGGTAACAAGATACAAAATGATAATTCTTATTTAAAAATGTATCATTTATGGATTTTAGCGATTTTTACAGAAGAGGTATTGATATATCTTTTTTCACAGCTTACTTCTGATAAAAGTCGACAAACAAAGTATAATAATGATTTGGGAAAATTATTTGAAAATTCTTCAATCAGATCAAATTAGTGAGTCCTGAAAAAGGGACAGGTAGATGTGGTAGACAGAGGGAAAAAATTTTAGGTTACTTGTAAAATATTCAAATTAATAGGGAGACGACTATGAGTTTTGATTATGGAGAGGCAAACGAAGAACAAAGGTTTGCAATATCTACAACTGAAGGCCCACTTTTAATTATTGCGGGACCAGGAACTGGAAAAACATATACGCTAGTAAAACGAATCGTTTACTTGATTACAGAATGCAATGTAAGCCCAGAAGAGATAATGATAGCTACATTTACTGAGAAGGCAGCAAAGGAATTAATTACGCGTATAACCAATGAATTATTGAATATTGGAATATCTATAAATATAAATGAAATGTATATAGGTACGTTTCATTCTATTTGCTTAAGAATACTAAAGGAGCATTTGGAATATACGCGAATTAAAAAGAACTATCGAATGCTGGATAATTTTGACCAGCAATATATGGTTTTCCAGAAGATAAATGAATTTCGTAAAGTAGAATATTTCGATACTTTATTTCCCAATGCTACGGGAGCATGGAGACAAGCAGGAACGATTGTAAAATATGTAAATAATTTATCGGAAGAGTTAGTAGATATTGAAGCAATGCAAATGGATTCTGATGAAAGTATTGTTGCAATAGCAAATATAATGGATACATACTATTTTATTCTGGAGCAAGATAACCTAATTGATTTTGCAAGCATTCAGACGGAAACATATAGACTGTTGTTAAACCATCCAGAAATACTTGTAGAGATTAGGGAAAAAATTAAGTATGTAATGGTTGATGAATATCAAGATACAAACTATATACAGGAGTTATTAGTATTCTTGATTGCTGGAGACAACGAAAATATTTGTGTTGTTGGTGACGATGATCAAGGCCTTTATCGTTTCAGAGGAGCAACCATTAGAAATATTCTGGAATTTCCTAGACATTTTGAAGAAGGAATATGTAAACAGGTAAAACTTGTTACAAATTATCGTTCAGAGAAGCAAATTATTGATTTTTATAATGATTGGATGAAAACGACAGATGGTAGAGCATATGATTTCTTATGGAAAAATTTTCGATTTGATAAGAAAATTGTTCCAGGCAAAAAGAATTACAGTGAAAAGACAGCTGCTTTGAAATGTTCTGGAAAAGAAATTCCAGAAGATTGGTATGAACAAGTATTAAATTTTGTTTTGAGTTTAAAGAAAAAAGGCATTCTTACAGACTATAACCAGATTGCTTTTTTATGTCGTTCAGTTAAAAACGATAAAATCATAGATTTAATAGAGTATTTGGAAGACCATGATATTAAAGTATATTCTCCACGTTCTGAAATGTTCTTCAAACGAAAAGAAATTAAAGAAGCATTGGGTTGCTTATTGTTGTGTTTTCCAGAATACATATCTAAACTTAGAGATCGTGATTTCAAATTTGACTTTAGGGAACTATACGATTATTACGGGAATGAATGCATAAAAGCTGCGAAGGAACTAATTCAAAACAATAAGGATACAATAGGAAAATGGATTACTGAAAAAATGAAAAAGCACAGTAATCTAAGTAGAGATAATGCAGATTATGCTTTTACAGGTTTGCTATACCAATTATTTCAATTTGAACCATTCAGTGATTATCTTGGTGTAGAAATGAAAACTGGCGTAGTGGATGAGAGACCTGCCAGAAACTTGTCGATTCTAACATCTATTCTTGGAAAGTATGAATATTTACATCGGATTGATGTATTTACAGAATCTAACATTGAGCAAGCTGTAGAACGATTCTTTAACATGTATCTGAGATTTTTAATTGATGGTGGAATCACAGAATATGAAGATGATACGGAGTATGCACCGAGTGGATGTATTTCGTTTATGACGATTCACCAATCGAAAGGAATGGAATTTCCGATAGTAATGGTTGATTCGTTGAATGCAACACCTAGAATTAACGCTACTGCAGTTATTGAAGATATAGAGAATAAATATTTTCATCGAAGTGTATTTGAAAGTCGGGATGATATTAAGTACTTTGATTTTTGGAGACTATATTATACGGCATTTTCAAGGGCACAGAATCTGTTGGTGTTATCTTGCTGTGAAAAGAACGGCAGAGGAGCAACACCCAGTAAATATTTTGAAGAATTTTATAATAAGCTACCAGATTATGAAGATGTGAATTTGGAAGACATAGTTTTAGAAAAAGTAAAACCTGTTAATATAAAAGATACATTTTCTTTTACTTCTCATATAGCACTATTCGAAAATTGTGCTCTGCAATATAAGTTTTTCAAAGAATTAGGCTTTACGCAAGTGAGAGTTGGAGCAACTTTATTTGGAACATTGGTACATGAGACAATTGAAGATGTTCATAGAGCTGCTATGCGAAAAGAAGAAAATACGATTATTCCTGAAAATATAAGGGATTGGTTTGACACAAATTACACAACTCTTTCTAAGAGTGAGCATTCCTATTTAGGGCAAGCGCAGATTGAAGCCGCCTACAAGCAGGTAATGAGATATGTAGAGCGCACTAAGAAAGATTGGAGCATAATTCAAGATGCAGAAGTTGAAGTAAGTCTTGTTAAATCAGACTATATTTTAATGGGAAAAGTTGATTTGATACGGGGAGAAGGAGATACTGTTGAAATTGTTGATTTTAAGTCCGAGAAGAAACCAAATATATTAATTGAAACAGAAGAAATGAAACGATATCGAAGACAACTAGAGGCTTATGCACACTTAATCGAAGAAAAAACAGGTAAGTCAGTAAGTAAAATGCATCTCTATTATACGGGGGAAGAAAATGGTGTTCCAACAATAAGTTTTGACAAATCAAATACTTCAATAGGTGCTACCATACAAGAGTTTGATAAAGTTGTAGAGAAAATTCAGAAAAAAGATTTTTCAGGTAGGGCAAAAGATAAAAATCTATGCGCCAACTGTGATATGAGACACTATTGTAAACGAAAGGAAGCAAAATAATGAACGACCAGATATCATTTGAATTTGAACAAAGAAAACCAATAAAGGGATATCCAGAATTACACTGGACGGGAAAGAGACCATATTCATCAACACAGTATTATCCAGCACAGCTGAAGGAATCTTATGGAGAACCTATAGATGGTTGGATGAATAAAATTTTCTGGGGCGATAATTTGCAGGTCATGAGCCATCTGTTGAAGGAATATCGTGGAATGGTTGACTTGATTTATATAGATCCTCCATTTGACAGTAAGGCAGATTACAAAAAGAGCATTGATATAAGGAAGAAAAAAGTGATCGGAGACATGTCATCATTTGAAGAAAAGCAATATTCTGATATTTGGACAAATGATGAATATTTACAGTTTATGTATGAACGACTAATCATTATGCGAGATTTGTTGAGTGATCAAGGAACTATTTATTTACATTGTGATTATCATAGAAATCATTATTTAAGGTGCTTGCTTGATGAGGTATTTGGAACCGATAATTATATAAATGAGATAGTATGGAAAAGAAGGGGTGGAGCTTTAAATAACTCAAAATCATTTGGACAATTGACAGATACTATTTTAATGTATAGTAAAACAAGTGCGTATAAATTTAATATGATTCGTACAAAGGATTCGCCAGAAGCACAAGAATATATTAAACAGCGTTTTGTTTACAATGATGGTGATGGAAGGTTATACAGTAGAGATCCTGTTACAAATCCATCTTCTACACCAAGTCCATCTTTAATTTATGAGTATAAAGGTTATCAACCACCTGAAAAAGGATGGGCTTTTTCTTATGAAACCATGCAAGAGTGGGATAAAAATGGTAGACTATATTTCCCACCAGATAAAAGCCAACGAATAAGAAGAAAAACCTTTTTAGATGAATATCAAGGACAACCTGTTCAAAATTTTTGGGGAGATATTTATGTGATAAACTCTCAAGCAAAAGAATCATTGAACTATCCGACACAAAAACCGGAAGCTTTGCTGGAGAGGATAATTAATACTTCTTCACAACCAGGAGATATTGTTTTTGATTGTTTTATGGGTTCTGGAACAACTCAAGCAGTAGCGATGAAACTTGGTCGTAGGTTTATTGGCGCAGATATTAATCTTGGATCTATTCAAACAACAACAAAACGCTTGATAAATGTTGCAAACGAATTAGAGGATGATTCATATAAAGGATTTGAAGTATACAATGTAAATAACTATGATTTCTTCCGTAACCCAGTAGAAGCAAAGGAATTAATTATTGATGCACTTGGAATTCAGAAATATGATTCATCATCAATTTATGACGGAGAATTAGATGGTTATATGGTTAAAATTATGCCTACAAACCGTATTGCAACTAAGGCAGATCTTGAAGAATTAAAGGCTAATCTACCATATAAGACATTTGAAAAAAGGAAAGAAGAAAATCCAGGAACTGTTGTAGAGAGAATAAAAATCATTTGTATGGGTCATGAAGCTGATTTAAAAGCATCACTAGAACAGGAATTATCGGCTTATAAACTAGATATAGAAATCGTTGATATTCTTAGGGATAAATCAGATTTACAATTTAAAAGGGAAGCGGATGCAAATATTTTAAAAGAAAATGGTAAGTTGATAGTAAAGGAATTTTATCCTATGAATCTTTTGCAGAAATTAAGCATGCAAAAAGAATCCGTCGAAGATTGGAGACAGTTAGTTGAATCAATCTTTATTGATTGGAACTATGATGGAGAGACCATGAGACCAGAAGTGTGTGATATTCCAGGAAAAGATGAATTAGTAGTTGGCGTATATGGAATAACAGATAGTGCAGGACGAATAAAAATAAAAATTACGGATTTACTTTCGGAATCGCTTGAAATGGAGGTATAAAGATGGCAAAAGAAGCAGGAATGGAATTTGCCTTTTTTGAGTTTCTTCATTCTTTTTACAAGGAAAGCAAAGGTAGAATTCGTAATAATTATAAAGCGGTGACAAAAAAGTATTTGGATTATAACGACAAAGAAAAGAATCCGGATGCTTTTTTGAGAAAACCGCAGTTTGAAGCACTTGAAATGTATATTTTTATTAAAGAGTTTATGGACAATGCTCAAATGTATCAGATTTTTGATGATTGGTCTAAACGGAATGGAATCTTTGCAAATAGATACTATTATGATGAACAAGGACAGCAGACATTATTTGATGTTTATTCACCAAAACAGTATCATGATTATTTTTTACAGATAAAAAAATATGCCGAAAATTATCCGAATTACATTTATGCTTTAACGATGGGATTGGGAAAAACAATTTTAATGGCGACATGTATTTTTTATGAATTTCTACTATCATCGAAATTTCCAGCAGACGATAGATATTGTCATAACGCCCTTGTATTTGCTCCAGATAAAACAGTATTACAGTCGTTGAAAGAAATAGTGACATTTGATAAGAGTAAAGTGGTTCCACCAGAATATATTGGGGTTTTAGATGCAAATATTAAAGTTCATTTCCTGGAAGATACAGGAACTACTTTGAATACACTGGACGGATCAAAGTACAATATTATTGTATCAAATACTCAAAAAATTATTTTAAAAAGACAGCGTAAAGAAAAAACAGCAGTTGATAAACTTTTTAGTGGTGATATTCCGGGACAATCAGTACTAGATGATGTTTTAGGAATGCTTCAGGAAATTAGTGACGATGCTAGTCTTATGTCAAATCAGAGATTTGAGAAGTTGATAAGATTAAAACAGATGGGTATTTTTGTAGATGAAGCACATCATATGTTTGGTGCAGACTTAGAGAAAGCGCTTCATAAGGGTGGTACAGCCACTAGTTTAAGAACAACAATCAATGAATTAGCCACGGAATTGGAAAGTCAAGGAAGTAGAGTTGTAGCGTGTTACAATTTTACAGGAACACCATACGTTGATAATAAAATTCTACCAGAAGTAGTTTATGCATATGGTCTTCAAGCTGCAATTCAAAATCATTATCTAAAAGAGACCAGCGTTATCGGATATAGTAATGTCAAGAGCAAAGAATTTTTGAAGGTAATTATTAAGGACTTCTGGGAAAAATATGGAGACAAGGAATATGAAGGTTTAGTTCCAAAGATGGCTATTTTTGGAGCCGAGATTGCTGAGGTCGAAAAAGATATCCGTCCAGTTATAGAGGAAGTGCTATCTGAATTAGGAATTTCATTAGATAGGATTCTTGTTAATGTTGGAGATGATAAACTTACCAAATCAGAAGATATCAGAGATTTCAATAATCTTGATGTTGTTGGGACACAAGGTAGTAAGAAACAGTTTATATTACTTGTCAATAAAGGGCGTGAGGGATGGAATTGTCGTTCATTATTTAGTGTTGCATTATTTAGGAGCCCTAAATCTAAGGTGTTTGTTCTTCAGGCTACAATGAGATGCTTGAGAAAGATTACAGAAGAACAACAGACAGCAACCGTGTATTTATCTAAAGAAAATATGGATATTCTTGATGATGAATTAAGAAAGAATTTCCGTACAAGTATTGAAGAACTTAAAAATAAGAGTAATACAAACAGAAAGAAAGTTCCGGTTAGAGTCGTAGAACCACCAAAGACAATTAAAATGCACAGACTTCATTATGAGTATTCAATCGCTGATAAAAATGTATCTGATCAACTCGAATTTGGATTACTTGATTTGGAAATAGAAACATATGATGCCACCATGTATGTAAAGGAAGGAATCTCGACGGCCTCTGTAGTGCGTGAAAGCACGGTAAATTACATGGTTGACAAGATGGAATATTCTGAAATTACTCTTGTTGCTGAAATCGCTAGATATTTTCCAAATATCCGTTGTACTGAGATTGCACGTATGCTTCTGAATTCCAAAGAAGGAATGCCAACAATTCTTGCTATGGTGAATGAACATAATGAAATAATACATGATAAATTGGTACCTGGTATCTTTGACTCTCTATACGAGGTCAAAAAAGATATTATTAAAGAAAATGTCGATGTTCAATTACTAAAAAAACCAAAGCAGGGTGGGTATTATGAGTTTAGCGGAAATGAAGAATTGATTGTTTCAAAAGACTCTAAGGATTCGGTTGTCGTAAATAATAAAGGTAAGAGCTTCCATGCGGATACCTATGTATTTGATTCAAAACCAGAACTTCAATTGTTCCTGCAATTACTATCTGACAAACGGGTAAAAGAAACGTATTTTACTGGAATGTTCACTAGCGAACAGACGGATTTCTACGTTCCATATGTTGATCCTGAATCAAATAGATTGAGAAAGTATTATCCTGATTTTCTTGTAGAAATGAATGATGGAACCTACATGATTCTTGAAGTAAAGGGTGATAATATGCTAGACGATCCAATTGTAAAGGCAAAGAAAGAGGCGGCAGAAGAAGTGGCAGTTGAGAGTGCTATGAAATATGAAATTCTTGCTGGTAGTGAGATTATGAAAGGGCATGGAATCTAAGATTTTTAAAAGAAGAAAATAGATTTAAATAATAAACGAAAAGTCGCTACATTGTCGCGATTTTTGGAAAGGGAATAATATATGCCAAATGAAATTATTTTACCAGAGAAATTTAATAGTGTATATCAAGAAATAAATACATTAATTGAAGATAAAAAAAATGATGTTAAAAAAGTTGTCAATAGTGCAATGCTAAACCTATATTGGGGTATTGGAAAATGTTTGACAGAAGAGATTCTGGGGGAACAAAAGCCGGAATATGGAAAAAATCTTGTGGCAGAAATAAGCAATCGCCTTACTTCTGAATATGGCAAAGGATTCAATCGTGCTTCATTATTTCGAATGATACAATTCTATCAAGAGTTTAGTGATTATGAGAAAGTCGCGACACTGTCGCAACAATTGACCTGGTCACATTTTGTTGAACTTTTACCAATAGACGATGAATTAAAGAGAGATTTTTACGCAACGATGTGTAAAAATGAAAATTGGTCAGTACGTACATTGAGGGAACGTAAAAAATCAATGTTATATGAGCGTACTGCAATCTCAAAAAAACCAGAAGATACGATTGCAAATGAAATAGCAGAATTACGAGATGATAGAAAAATGTCTCTGGATATGTTTTATCGTGATCCCTACATGTTAGATTTTTTGGGATTAAAAGACACGTATAGCGAAAAAGATTTAGAAAATGCAATTCTTGCAGAATTAGAAAAATTTATTTTGGAAATGGGATCTGATTTTGCATTTTTAGCAAGACAAAAGCATTTTGTTCTAGATGGGAAAGACTACTACATGGATTTACTTTTTTATCATCGTACGCTCAGAAGATTAGTTTTAATTGAATTGAAACTTGGAGAATTTGAGCCGCAGGACAAAGGTCAGGTAGAACTATATCTTCGCTGGCTAAATAAGAATGAAAAAGCAGAAGGAGAAGAAAATCCAGTAGCATTGATATTATGTGCTGAAAAATCACAGGAAACAATAGAACTGCTAGAACTTGATGGTGGAGACATTCACGTTGGACAGTATCTGACGAAGATGCCACCAAAGGAATTATTGGAACAGAAATTGTCATTGGCTATTGCAAATGCAAGGGAACAGTTAAGTCAACGTGATCATTAAGAGTATTTTATTGTTCGTGTACTTACAAAAACGTGAAAGCTAAAGTTGGATTTGTATTTTTTGGAGTTCATGGATAAGAGATAGGATAAAACTTTAGGGTGAGAAGAGGTGAATGTTTTGGAGGATAAAAAGGATATCGAAATATCTAACACACATGTACCAGACAAATTATATGGATATGGTTTACAAGTTCGTCAAATGTTATATGAGTTGCTAAATTGTGAACTGGAAAGTACAGTAAGTGTAGAGAAATTTGATGATGTTGGCATAGAAAATCCAAATGGAAAAGAAGCTATTCAAACTAAAAGTGCATTATCTGCACGTAATCCTGTATCAGATAAAGCTACGGATTTATGGAAAACCTTATATAATTGGTTAATTGCGCTCAAAGTCGGTGAACTATCAATGGACAATACCTTATTTACACTTGTGATAAACGTTGATAAAAGTGGAGGCATCGTGTCATCGATAAATATGGCACGAAATAGTGAGGAATCGTTGACTGCGTATGAAAATATAAAAAATGCATTTTTAGATAATGAAGAAAATTATATACAGCAAAGTGATTCAATTAATCAGTATGTTGAGACTTTTATTTCAGACGAGAACAAACGATATGCACTCTGTATTATTGAAAAATTTAAATTAGTGGTAATGGATGAGGGACATACAAATAAAATATATCAGGAATTCAAAGCGAAGACATATCTACCAGCAGATATTCAAGAACTGGTATTTGATAAAATCTTAGGTTGGATTGATAAAAAAACTGCATTGCAAATAGAAAATAGTCAACCTATGCAAATTTCGAAAGAAGAATTTCAAAATGAAATGATTTTAACTCAAAAATGGGTTAATCAAAATAAATGTTTGGTTGAGTTGGCGCCAAATCCAACTAACACTGAAATTGAACTACAACAAAGAGAATATAAAACATACATAAGGCAACTGCAATTAATTGAATTAGATTATGACGATCAACTTGAGGCTATAAATGATTACTTAAAAGCAGCTGCAAATAGAACTGTTTGGGCAGTGAAAGGTGATGTAAATGAGGAGATTATTACTCAGTATTTTGAAGATTTAAAAAGTCGGTGGAAAACGAAAAGAAATATTGTTGAATTAGATAAAGATACTTGGGAAGAACCCAAAAGAGGAAAATATTTATATAATATGTGCGTGGATGAAGATGTGAATATGGGAATTTTAGTGACACCAAGATTTTTTAAAAATGGTTGTTATCATGAGTTGGCGGATATGGAGGAGATTGGTTGGCATCCAATTTACAAGAAAAAATTAAAAGAGGATGAAAAAAATGATTAATGAATATGATAATGTCCGGAATCCTATGCTAGGAGCATATATTCTCTGGAACTTTATATTGGGATACTATTCTGAAAGTAATGACTTAGTTCATATTGAACTATTGTTCATTGTTTTGCCAATGATTTTGAAAGAAGATATTGCACAGCAGATACAATCTACAAATAAGTCATCAGGAATGAGGATCATGTCAGATAAATTTATGAAGACAGAAGTATTGAAAAATGATTTGGTAAGTAGTATCCATAAAGATATAGAACGAATGAAGGAAAGTACTGTTGAGTCTATTGGTGAAGCTATAAAGGCAGGGTTAGTTTCTTTAGATTTGGATACAAATAAGTTTTTTCCAATTGAACTAAAAAAGAGAAACAAAGAAGCTGTGTCGGTTTTGAAATTGGGAAAAAATGCAGAGAAACTGGGACAATGGTGCTCTGGACTAACTTTGACAGAAATTGAAGAAATTTTGAAAGTGAGGTTTTAACATGCAGTTTCAAATAGAAAAACTGATATTATGGCCTAAAAATGAAAAATTTGAATATAAGGTTATAGATTTTAATACCAATACAGTTAATGTGATTACTGGTGATTCTAGAACAGGAAAGTCAGCAATTATACCTATAATTGATTATTGTTTGGCAAGTGGTGATTGTTATATACCCACTCAAACAATAAGAAAAGCATGCAGTTGGTTTGGTGTAGTTGTCAAGCTTGAAAAGGGCAGGGCTCTATTTGCGAGAAAAGAACCTGGATTACAAAAATCTACTAGCGAGATGATGTTGATTCAGGATGAAAACATTGAGATTCCGAATACACCGGAAAAGAACGCAACCTGTCAGAGTGTTAAGCGGTTTTTAGACGAATATTCCAAATTAAGTTTTATAGACACAGATGAGGGGTATTATGGAAGTCGTCCTGCTTTTAGAGACTTAATGTCATTTTGTTTCCAACCGCAAAATGTTGTTGCTAATGCAAATATTTTGTTTTATAAAACTGACAAGACAGAACATAGAAATAAATTGATTAATATCTTTCCTTATGTTTTGGGTGCGATAACACCTGAAGTGCTATCTGCACGTCAAGAATTATCGGATTTACAAAGGCAGTTAAAGAAAAAAGAGAGCGATTATGAGAAGTTGTGTCAGTTGACAACTCGATGGGAAGATGAGATAAAGGGCTGGATGTCGGTGGCCATTGAGCTGGGGCTGATAGAAGAATCTAGTAGAAATATTAGTTTTGAAAGTCAGTTAAAAGAGATGGAAGAGCTAGTAAGAACCAATACAGAAGGAAAAATAATAAAGAGCGACAGTATTTTCAATAGTTCACAAGAAATAGTAAAACTAAGAGAATCTGAGAATTCAATTGCTTTGGAACTTACAAAATATAAGAATCGTTATATAGAAATGTCACAATTGACAAAAAGTATAAATGAGTATAGAGATGCTTTAACTATTCAAATTGAAAGATTAAATATTACTTCTTGGCTTGATGAAAGAGCGAAAAAGGGGCATATTTGCCCTGTTTGTCAACAAAAATGTGATGATGACAACCATCAAAGAAATTTGTATTTTACTAGATTGAAAGAAGCAAAAAATAAAAAGAAGCAATTGGAAGATGTTCCAGCTGCTTTTGAAAGAGAATATGATTTTGTAAAAGGGGAGATTCAGAGATTAACTGAAGAACTAGTATCCATTCAAAAAAGGATTAAAATCGAAGAATCTAGAAAAAAGCAAGAGGCTGATGCAGAGAATATAAATCCTAATAGATATACATTGGATGGAATATCAAGATTCTTAGGGAAAATAGAGTATGCAAGTGAGACAATTGCTTCTCTTGAGGTAGACGGTGAACTATCTGAAGAAATAAATAAATTAAAAATCAGAATTAATGAGTTGAAAAAAGTAGTAGATGAGTCAGTTATAAAAAGAAAAATTGACAGTGCAATTACAAGAGTATCAGTAAAACAAATGGAATTAATAAAATCACTTGATTCAGAACGTCCAAATGATCCGTTTAAACTCGACTATAAAAATTTGACGGTTGAAGTGGACAGTCAAGATGGAAGAAAAGATTACCTATGGGAAATAGGAAGTGGTTCAAACTGGTTGGCATATCATATTTCGACAATTTTGGGATTGCAATCTTTCTTTTCAACTTTTCAAGCATCAGTACCAAACTTTGTTGTGTTTGATCAGCCAAGCCAGGTTTATTTTCCACATCTTTCAGATGTCGATGAAATAGAGGTTAAAAATTTAAAAGATGTTGATAAAGAAGCGGTGAAGAGTATTTTTTCTACTATGGCAAAGTGTATATCTAATACGAAGGGTAATATGCAGATAATTGTTTTAGAACATGCTGATTCATCAATTTACGGAGAACTTGAGGAAATACATGAAGTATGTGTATGGCAAAATGGAGACAAACTAATTCCTTTAGAGTGGATAGAATAACTGGGTATATATTTTGGATAAAATCTGTATTTGAATTAAAGAATATCTGTGATACACGATGATACCTCTATGATACCCAAAGCTTAATATACTCAAAATAATACATAGAATTCCTGAACTAAAAGCAATTAGATGATAGTAAATATATCAAATAAATTCGCATTAAAGCGAATGGCTAGGGAGTTTGAGTAATATCAATTTAATACAGGTTATTTTATGTGACAGGTCGTCTTTGAGATTGCCTGTCATATTCATATTATCTTAATTATGCTCAAAAGTAAGGAATTTTTGTTGCCATTGTTATATTAAAACTGGTAATGCTATTTCTTGCACCGTTGGTGCGAGTTTTCTTGAAATAAGAAAAAGCACACAGTATGCACCTAATTGATTTTTAGGGTAAAAATGCTTATAATGTAATAGAGGCAAAGAAAAATATGGTAGATAATCCAATTAGATAAGAGGAGGATATTTATTGGAAATTCTGAAAAATATTATAGAGTGGTTTATTGATTGTTTTAAGAGTATACCGGAGGGAATTGTTAGTGGCGTGTTTACGGGACTACTTTTTTGGGGCCTGCGCCTTATTCTTAATAAGATAAGTAATCAAAGTGGAAAGCTAAGACTAGCTTTAAATAAATTTTCAGCTGTCTGGAAGGCGCAGCCCGAAATAGGCTCGGAGTATAGAGTTATTCCCACTCCCAATTATAAATTTCCTAGGAGGAACAAAAAGAGCAACGCCTCTTCAGCTGATATGGGAGGTACACTATTTATTGTGATATTGATTTCAAGCTGGGGAAGTTTATGGCTACAAGAACATCAAATTGAAGTACAAACTATATTCTATTTTACAAGTGCCATTTTTATATGTTTAGGGGCTTTTTTTATTTTCATCTCGGCCTTTACTAATAGAATTCAAAGCAGTACGATGAAATATAGTATTTTTTCTATTATAGTGTCTATGTATATATATTATAGTGGATTGATTTTGCCAAATTTGATTGAAAAAATGCCAGACGATATAAACATGAGTAAACTTTTATTAGCTCCAAAAGAATATTGGCCAAGTATTTATGTTTTCTTTGGATTGCTAGTCGTGGTTATTGAAATTATCATTATATTAATTATGCTACTTAGAGTTATGGTGATTAAAATTGATTCTAAAATAGAGATCGTTTTTATTAGAAAAATAATTTATTTAACTAGGTGGTTAGAAAGTATAGTAGGTTTAATTATTATGTTTGGATTACTAACAATTTTTTCGTACATGTTAACATCTGGTTTGTTTATCGAGACAATCTTTAAAATGCAAGCATGATTATTGCATAAATATAAGTTACATGCATGATGGCACAGGGAACAGCTAAGGATATATATTACAGAGGATGGAATCAAGAAAGCAAAAGAGTTGCTTTTGGAATATGGTATTGCTGATTTAGAAGAATAAGTGTGGGAGGTGAATTGATTGGAAAAACTATTCGACATAACAAAATTTGATTCATACAAAGAGGATAATCGTCGAGAGGTTAAGAAAGCCAATGGTGGTCTGCCAAACGATATGTGGGAAACATATTCAGCATATGCGAACACGTATGGTGGAGTTATCATACTTGGTGTAAGAGAACAAAGTGATAAACATTGGAAAACTACTGGGTTAAAGGTGGCAGATAAAGAAAAACTATTGGATAATCTATGGAACATGCTTCATAATCCTCAAAAGGTAAACATTAATCTACTGTCAGAGGCTAATGTTGAAACATATGAAGTAGATGCGGATATTATCATTGTTATTGAAGTTCCAATGGCAAAACGTAGTCAGAAGCCAGTATATATTAACAATGATATGTTTAATGGAACATACCGTAGAACAAATTCTGGTGATTACAAATGTACCAGACTCCAAGTAAAGGCAATGTTGCGTGATCAGACGGAAAATACAGTAGATATGGATGTATTGGATGATGCCGAGATGTCAGACCTTAATAGCGAGACGATACAGGGATACAGAAATCGACACAGAATACTGAAGACAGGTCATCCTTTTGAAAGACTAGATGATGCAGAATATTTACGCAGTATTGGAGCTGCCGCTATTTCTAAAGAAGATAAGCAGCTGCAGGCATGTTGATGTTTGGAGATGAGTTCAATATTATAAGACATTTTCCGGAGTATTTCTTGGATTATAGAGAAACACTTGATCCAACAATAAGGTGGACGGATCGTTTACAGTCTAGTTCGGGAGAGTGGTCTGGTAACATATGTGATTTCTATTTTAGAGTATATAACAAAATCACAAAAGACATCAAGATTCCCTTCAAAACAAAAGGAGGAGATCGTATTGATGATACACCAGTGCATGAGGCATTAAGAGAGGCGCTTGCAAATTGCTTGATTAACACTGATTTTTATGGCGTTAGAGGTGTAGTTATTCTAAAAGAACCTGATAAATTAATTTTCCAAAATCCAGGATATATTCGTACCGGAAAAGCACAGATGAGAATGGGTGGTGAATCGGATCCAAGAAATAAGGCATTAATGAAAATGTTCAATCTTATTAATATTGGCGAACGTGCTGGCAGTGGTGTGCCGAATATCTTTAATGTATGGAAAGATGAAGGTTGGATAGAACCTGTGATTGAAGAACGGTTTGATCCAGATCGTACGATTTTGTCACTTGAATTTAAGAAAAAGCAAGCGATAAAAACAAGCGATAAAAAACAAGCGATAAAAAACAAGCGATAAAAAGCAAGCGAAGAAAACTGCAGAGAACATGGATAAAATCAGAGAATATTTGCTGGAAAATGGAAAATCAAAAACAAGCGACATTGCTAAATCTATTGGACTAAGTTCTGCTAGAACGAGGGTGATTATAGCTAAAATGGATGATGTTATTGGTGCTGGTGAAAATAGGAACAGGACATATATATTAAAGGAATAGCCAAACGGATAAGACTTGCAGGCTAAAATAGTTGATTTTCTAATAGCCATCCACTATAATAAAAACATGGCAACACTTTGGCAACAGAAAATCAGTAAGCCAGAATAAAATATGTAATTGAGATAAAATAAAGGCAGTTCCTGAACGAAACTTAAACAAAGATGTTTAAGAAGAGCGGTGGACTTGCTGAGTTTGAATAAATGTAAAAAATATACAGGCGATTTCGTTTCAATTAAAAAAGGTATTCAAGCCTTCCAGCGGAAATGTTGAAAATTGTCTTTGAAATAAGAAGAAAATAATGAATTTTTATAGACCTTGTATAGAGGAGAGATTCTCTGTATGAGGTCTTTTTGTATGTAGATAACCTTGAAACAATTTACAACTGCTAGAAAGCCATTTGTAAATTATTTGATGAGAGAGAAGAAACTAGTTCATTTTCGATTCGAGGAGAATCTATACGAATTTTATATTGATGATATAATGGCATTCACGTAGTGCTATGCAGCAGAAACGTTAGTAAATGATGGGCAAGAGGCAGAAATAATTGCTTGTGCGATTTTTTTCAGGAAAAGGTCCGACCTTTTCCGTAGCTTGCAAAAACTGTCAACAGAAGATTTATCAGTAACAGAGTAATTGAGAAAGTGAGGAATCAATCATGGGATTGAACAGAAATACTTGCACAAATAAAAGAGAGGGAGGGCGTATTTATGCCAGATGGAAGAAGATATCGTTCCGACTTGAAGGAACATAAAATTTCAGTGAAGTTGTCGTTAGCGGAATTTCGTGATTTTCAGAAATGGCATATGGAAACGCAGGAGAAACTGGATATCCTAAAGTGAGATAAGAGGGAATTGAAGCCGTAGATAAATGTTGGAATAAATTATCTCGAGGAAAATCTGGAAGCGGCTATGCATGTGGTGGATCAAACAGAAAAATTAGAATATGAAGCATTTGATGGTGTTCCAATGTTGGATAATTTGAATAAAACAGATTTGCAAAGTGAATTTATACAATTGGATAACGACGAGAAGAAAGAAATATCTGATGAAGATAGGTTGGGAGAATATGAGCTGGCATTAGAAGAAAGGGCAGAGTAAATAAGAGATTATATTGTAAATAATTATAGGGCGTATGATTATTTGTCAGAAAAAGAAAAAATGGGATTGTTTTGGTTTTTGGATTGATGATATTAAATATAATTTGGAACTTCATAAAATTGTTTTGCATAAGCTCGGGATTCAGTATGCGGGGGCTGAGTTGTTTGAGGAGAGTGAATGGAAAAATGAGGTGATGTATGGATGCGGAGTTTATCGGCTGAATATCATATGTGAATTATAATAAAAAGCATTCGAGAAATCGAAAGGGTTTGGTGGAAAAAATTCATTAGTAGTAGTATAATTAAAACTGAACATTATTAGTATTTTGATGAAAGTATCAGAGGTGAAATGATGGAAATCAGCTATAAGAAATTATTTGTTATGATTGTTGAGAAAGATATGACAAATGCAGATGTGCGAAAGGCGGCAAAGCTTAGTACAAGCACATTTGATAAACTAAAGAAAAATAAGTTGGTTGCTTTAGATGTTTTGATTAGAATATGTGCTGTGTTACAATGTCAAGTTGGAGAATTGATGGAGATTATTAAGTATCCAGAACTGAATGAGTCCTGATAATAGGATAGTTGAATATGGTAAACTGAGAATGAGATACTATAAGTTTGTATATGGAAATGAAGGAGATAACAAATGGCAGATAAAAACAATATAAATATTGGATTTGAATCGCAAATATGGGATGCGGCATGTGAACTATGGGGACATATTCCAGCGGCAGAATACCGTAAGGTAATTGTGGGTCTTATTTTCCTTCGATATATTTCAAGTGCTTTTGAAAAGAAATATCAGGCACTGGTTGATGAAGGTGATGGATTTGAGGACGATAGAGATGCATATGTAGAGGACAATATATTTTTTGTTCCAGTAGAAGCAAGATGGAGTACAATTGTTTCAGCAGCACATACCCCAGAGATAGGAACTGTGATTGATGATGCAATGAGAGCAATAGAATCGGAGAATAAAACTCTAAAGAATGTTCTTCCAAAGAATTATGCAAGTCCTGATTTAGAAAAAAGAGTTTTAGGAAATGTGGTTGATCTCTTCACAAACATGGATATGGGTAATGCAGAAGAGGGTAAAGATTTATTAGGACGAACATATGAGTATTGTATTGCGCAGTTTGCAGCCTACGAAGGTGTTAAAGGTGGAGAATTTTATACCCCATCTAGTATAGTAAAAACGATTGTTGCTATTTTGCGACCATTTGATAATTGTCGTGTATACGATCCTTGCTGTGGATCAGGTGGAATGTTTGTACAGTCGGTAAAATTTCTACAAGCACATAGTGGCAATCGTGAACGAATCTCAGTATATGGGCAAGAATCTAATGCAGATACATGGAAGATGGCTAAAATGAATATGGCAATTCGGGGAATAGATGCAGACTTCGGACCATATCAGGCAGATACATTTTTTAATGACCTACATAAATCACTAAAAGCAGATTTTATTATGGCAAATCCGCCATTTAACCTTTCGAACTGGGGAGCAGACAAGCTTAAGGAAGATCTTAGATGGAAATATGGTGCACCACCAGCGGGGAATGCCAACTATGCATGGATTCAGCATATGATTCATCATCTTGCACCGAATGGAAAGATTGGCCTTGTTCTTGCAAATGGAGCACTTTCTTCCCAGACGAGTGGTGAAGGAGAGATTAGAAAGAAAATAATAGAGGCTGATTTGATAGAAGGAATTATTGCAATGCCGACACAGCTATTCTATAGCGTAACAATACCGGTAACTATTTGGTTTATTAGTAAGAATAAAAGACAAAAGGGAAAAACATTGTTTATTGATGCTCGCAAAATTGGATATATGGTGGATCGTAAGCATCGTGATTTTACTGAAGGAGTGCAGGAAGATGGTAGTTTAGGTGATATCGATAGATTAGCTAAAACTTTTTCGGATTTTCAGGATGGTACACTGGAAGATGTCAAAGGATTCTGTGCAATTGCATCATTGGAAGATATTAAAAAGCAGGACTATATATTAACACCAGGGCGATATGTTGGAATAGAGGAGCAGGAGGATGACGGGGAACCATTTGAAGAGAAAATGACACGATTGACTTCTGAACTTTCGGATATGTTTGAGAAATCGCATGAGCTTGAAGATGAAATAAGAAAGAAGTTGGGGGCGATTGGGTATGAAATTTGATAAGAAAAAAATGATTCTATCAGATATAGCTGATTTTAATCCGAGAGAAAGTATTCCAAAGGGACAACTAGCCAAAAAGATAGGTATGGATAAACTTCAACCATTTTGTCGAGATATATCAGCTTATGAAGAGGAAATGTTCTCGGGAGGTACAAAATTCCGAAATAAAGATACAATTATGGCACGAATCACACCATGTTTAGAAAATGGTAAGACAGCAATGGTTAATGTGCTAAATGACGAGGAAGTAGGCTTTGGTTCAACTGAATATATTGTTTTCAGAGCAAAAGAGGGTATTTCTGATCCGTATTATATTTACTATTTGGTTTGTAGCCCTTTTGTACGAGAATCAGCAATTAAATCAATGGTTGGATCATCGGGCAGACAGAGAGTTCAAGTTGATGTGATTCAAAAACTAGAAGTATTTGTTCCACCGTTAGGAGAACAAAGAAGAATTGGGAATATATTAAAGATAATTGATGATAAGATTGCTATTAATACAGCGATAAACGATAATTTAGCGGCTTAAATATCGATTTCGGATACATCCAGCTCACCGGACATGAGTCGTGGCAGTAATGTGTCTCTTAGATTTAATAAGTCTTTATTTTCAATGACATTTGCCTCGTATTGAGCCATTAGAACACCAGCAATAGATTCAAATTCAACAAGCCTGTTATTGTCTGGAATTAAAACAACGACTTTGTTCAAATCGCCTTGAGTTATAAGTGGCTGCGTAGAACCTCGATTCATCGATGAGTAATCTATCCTCTGTAGAATTTGATTTGTAAACTCATAATAGTTACTTGTAATGA
>NZ_JAVBNS010000111.1:0-4745 GCF_031551385.1 Anaerosporobacter sp. | reverse complement strand
ACGCGCCTCTATATAATCTTGTTGTTTTTCTATCAACTTATAGTATTTACTTCCCGATGATGAATTCGCTGTCAAAAACAGAATACCTTGACAGCTTGAATAGCATACAATATCGTTACATGCCTTTGCATATAACTGTATGATACGCTTACTTTCTCGTTCTATAATAGCATAGTGATTCATAAAAATCGTAAGACCTCTTGCATCCGCAATAAACGCTCTAGCATACGTATGATCATGCCCTGCTAAAGCCAAGTCAATATCATACTTGCGAAATACCGGAAGCAATGCCTTGCGAAGCGATACAATCTCTTCATCATTCGAATGCTCTCCTGAACCAAATATATCCTGATGCATAGCAACAATCCGCCACCTTGCGTCCTTATTGCTACTAAGTGCCTTTTCTATAAAAGCCTCATGTTCATCTGCATTCTCATTATTCGTATTCAACATTAAGAATATCGTATCACCATAACTAAAGTAATAATCTTCTCCCGCATACGTAGCTCCATAGCCCATCTTACTATTGGGATTATTGAAATGATAACTATAATTACCACTTAAACAATCATGATTTCCAATCGTCGTAGCTACTGGTATCTTTCTTAATAATTCAGGCAACAAATATCCCGCATATTCGATCTCATTTTCTCGAAATGTCTTATAAGTCGCTTCTGAATTCTTAAAGTTTCCACTCTGTATCTGATCTCCTGCTGTAACAATAAAACTCAAATTCTTCGCCCGTTTATACGCCGCCTGTAATGTAGCATTCCAATTAAAGCTATCATTGCAAACTGCTCTTTCTTGCCCTTGCTCTTCTTCCTCACCCTCAGGAATGTTATCATACGATGACCCTATCTGCACATCGCCAACAAACACAAACTGAAAATTCGATGAATCTTTTGTCTGAAATTCATATGCCTTTGTCCATCTTCCAGCAACCATATAACTATAGTAGTAGGTTTTATTCGCTTGCAGATTTGCCACAATCGCACGATTGTAATTAAACCCCTTCGTTGCTTTCTTCGTAATAACTCTCAAGTAGATAGCTCCTTCGAACTGTTCATTATCAGCTACACGAATGTTTGACTCTAAATCATCTTCTGTCGAATACCAAGAAAAATTAAGTTCCGACTCATCTTTTCCTGGTGTCAATGTCATCTGGACTGGAGCATTTCCTTGGTGTCTCCAATTCTCACACCACTCTTTCCAAGCTCCAGCGGTTGCCGCCCCCGTTTTCTTTGCCTCTGTCCAATCAGCATTCTTTGCTGCAACTTCTACACTTTTAAAACTCCATATAGCAAAACATACTATCGCTATTCTTGTAATGCCTATCTTTCGATACAACATCTCCATTCCTTCCTAGGACGACGATACCAATTTAAGCTCGCCTCAAAATGCATCTTGAATTAGAGATACTTCATTACCTTGAATTGCGACTACATCGAATCTACATGGTGTATCTTCTGCATAGCCATGACGATACATATAATATCTAGCCGTCTTTATAACGGATTGCGTCTTGCGATGATTTACTGCTTCCACTGCAAATCCCAGTTTCTGATCTTTTCGATACTTCACTTCAACAAACACAAGGTATTCTGCATCTCTTGCAATAATATCAATTTCTCCATTTTTACTAAAAAAATTCATCTCGACAATAGAATATCCTTGATTCACTAAATAGGACGCCGCCACTTGCTCCTTTTGCGAACCAATCATTCTCTTATTGTATTCCCCCACGCAATTCCTCCTCTATCATAACAGGCTAAGATATAATCTATATTAAGGAATTGTTATCTTTGTTCGTTTCTGCCGTAACTTTTCCTTTAATTCGATCCATACTATCAACAAAAACAAGGATTTCTGCTACAACATTATATAACTCTGGAGGAATATATTCACCAACATCCAATTTTGATAGTGTATTTGCCAATTTACTGTCCTTATGGATTGGCACTGCCTCCTCTTGCGCTTTATCAATAATCTTATCCGCAAGATACCCTTGCCCACTAGCAATAACTTTTGGCGCTGTATCATTTGGTGAATACGCCAATGCAATTGCCGATTTATTTCTATTCGTTTGTCTTTCCTGTTCTTTATTGTCATTACTGCCCATAACTCACCTACACTCCTTTCGAATCCAACTACGTTTCCTATGCTCTTACATCAAATGAATAACGTTTTACTGCACTTTCCCTATTCTCATCCTCAAACAATTCTTGTACTTTAGATTCCGATCTTTCTTTCTTCGTTGCTGATGCAGTAAAGAAATATCCTTTTTCCGTCAATTGCCTTTCTAACTCTGGCAAATGTTTTTCTACTATATTGTATGCCTCTTCATCCGACAAGGAAAACATCGCATTCATACGATAATCTTGCGTTTTAACCATAATATCAATATCCCCAAGATACTCCATATCAAGATGAAGCAAAAGACTCATATTCTTTGATGAATCACTCGCATTCTGTTTGTTACGATATACATATAAATCACTATGATTTAATTGCCCTTTTAACTTTAATGGCAGTTGTGTATACAGCATATCAAAGGCATTCTGTCCACCTTTTGCTTGCGCCATCTGTTGATTCATCTGCTGCGTAGTTGTTATGTTTTGCATAGCAAACTGTAATGCTTGTTGCAACTGATTTGCTATATCAGGATTTTGAAACGATATATTTTGAAAAGCTCGCATCTGTTCTTCCATATGTGTAGTAACATTTTGCAGCGTTTCCGCTTGTAGTTGCTCTGGTTTAATCCCCCATTTATCTGTAAGCTCTTTTGTAACAGCATCAGAAAATGAATCACTTTTCAAAATATCCTCCATTGCTTTTGCATCATGCTCCTGCTCTAACTGTCCCTTCACTACTTCTAATATCGATTTTTCTGTATCTGCTTGTGACGCCTCCGAGGAAAGTGTTTTGTCTGACATTAAAATCGTATCAAGTAATTGCTTTACCGCCTGCAAATCTCCATTCATGTAAGAATCACGAATCGCATCGGGCAACTCTTGCATTACCTGCTGTAAGTTAGAAGAAAAATCCTCTTTCTCACCTAGAAATGCACTCCATAAATCTATGTTTGCATTCGTTAATGGCATATTATTTTTCATCATATCAACAAATTGTGTTAGTGGTATGTCTGGGTAACGCAATGATGCTGATATAAATGTTGTTATTGTTTGCTTGTCAACGGACATTCCATGCTCTAGCAATGTCGCAACGATATCAAGATTCTTATCTGTTGCTGCTAAACCAGCCCCTTCTAACGCCTTATATATCGTTCCATCTGTAGGATTTCCTATCTGTTCTTGATAGGGTGCTATTGTAACTTGCTTTCCTGTATTGTCTCGTACAACAAAATTTAATGTTTCTCCAATACATACATTAACCATATCTTGAAATTTCGCTTGTACTGTCTGGTCATCAATCTGAATTGCAACTTGATTATCTCGAATATCCACGACCGTCCCTTGAAACACTTGCCCTTGAGACAACTGCCCTAGCGAAAACGTTCCACTATTATTTGCATACGCTGAATTCGATGTTCCTTGAAGAGAATGTAAGGATAACGAATTGTTTGTTCCCTTACCATTACCCACTTGATATGATTGTGACGAAAAATTCATATATCCTTACCTCCTATATTGTATTTTAAATAAAGTTTCCGATAAATGTATGTCTATGTATCGGTGTAGGTCCATCTTCTTTCAACTTCACAATGTGCTCATTCGAACCATATCCTTTATTACTTGCAAAATGGTAACCAGGAAATATCTCATCATACTGAACCATCATACGGTCTCTTGTAACTTTAGCAACAATACTTGCCGCCGCTATAGAGGCACTCTTCGCATCCCCCTTGATAATCGGCACTTGCTTTATATCTACGTTTGGTATTGTTACAGCATCATTAAGAAGTAAATCTGGCTTTACATCCAATCTATTAATCGCAATTCTCATTGCTTCATAAGTTGCCTGCAATATGTTAATCTCATCAATAATCCCCGGCGATACAACTCCGACTCCAACTGCTACCGCCTTCTCCATAATGATATCGTATAATTCCTCTCTTTTTTTCTCACTAAGTTGTTTTGAATCATTAAGATAAAGAATCTCTTCATCCACAGGAAGAATCACTGCACATGCAACTACCGGCCCAGCCAAAGGTCCTCTCCCCACTTCATCAATTCCACAAATTGCGTGAAATTCTTCGCCATATTCTCTCTCATAGTTTTTCATCTCAAACGATCGATTTCGCTCTTTTTCTAACTTTTCTTTTTCTTTCTCATATTTCGTAATCATTTTGACAACACCACTTCGTGTATCATCTCTATATTTATCAAGAACCATATCTATATTAGTGATATCGGTTGATTCTAATTCCTTCTTAATATCTGCTATTTTCTTTTCCATATCCGTCAAACTTCTCCTCTATGTGATTTTTTAATGCGCACTTTAATATAATTTTCGATGTACATTTCTTTATAATTTTCTATCTCTGCGTTCTATTGTAACATATTCTATCTCTTGTTTCTAGATTCTTTGTAACAACAAAAACCACAGGTCAGATTGCTCTCCTATGGTTTTGTTATACTATATTATTTACTTTTGAGCTTCTTGTTTTTCTTCTTGCTTTTCTTCCTTATCAGACTCTTCTTTTTCAGACTTATCTTTTTCATCGTAAACAGGGAATTCTAATGTAACTCTACCTATTCTACCAGTTATAAATTCGTCCATTACAT
>NZ_JAVBNS010000144.1:0-31860 GCF_031551385.1 Anaerosporobacter sp. | reverse complement strand
TGCCTATAGCTGATAAAGGCGTTGTATTTCATATTCTTTTTCTCCTTTGTAGGTAGATGTTTTGGGGATATTATAGCAAAAAAGGGTGGGGGTGGCAAATCTCAGTTTGGGCTTATGAGAAGATAGATTTCCCCTCATAATGAACCCTTTTAATATCTCTATAAACTGATGGAATTAGTATTTGTCTATTATTTTCAATATATCATCTCCATATTTATTTATCTTCACATCTCCAAAACCTTGTATTTTTTTCAACTCTTGTCTCGTTCTAGGTTTTTGTAAAATTAAATTCTTTAATTGTTCGTTATTATAGATAAAATAGGGTTTTATTTTTTCTTCTCTACTCTTCTCAAATCGGTATTTCTTCAATTCATTATATACTTCTGAATTCTCTATTAATTCGTCATTACTTGATTCATCAGCTGATAATATAAGTTTTGACTGTTCTGTTTCATCCAAAGGTAAGTCATTTATTGATTCATTTTGAATATCAGATTCATCTGGAACGATATCATTCTTTATTTGTTCTAATATATATTGGTTATATTTTTTCGTATAATCTTTGGAAATAGATTTATTTAATTCAAGATAAAATTTCGCTTGTGAGCAGAGTTCTTCATCCGTAGATGGTGATATATTTACTTTGTCGCACATATCTTTAATATACTGTATTAATTGGTCTGCCCTTATCACCTTATCTTTTGTTTCTTTTGGAGCATATCTTGAGTTAAGTATTGTTTTAGGATTCGCAAGAACAATAACAGATTTGTATTTACTATCAAACTGTTTGCTTAGCATCGTCTTGTTAAAGATATTAGCCTTATTATCAATATAAAGCTTTTTCATTAATTCCAAATGGCGTTGATTTTGAGTAATCGGTGAGTATACTCCCTCTTTCTTCTTATTCTTTCCATAATCCAGTGTTCTAATGAAGTCATTGTTATTAGTTATTTCAATGTCGCCATATAGATTCTTGCATTCAATTACAAATATAAGCTTTCTTGTTATTACAATATAGTCTATCTGTGCATTTAAATTTTCATCATCAAGATAGATGTCATGAAGTATGTACATCGGCATATGACTATTTTTTAGTTCATATGCAATATTTTCTTCCCCCTTCAAGCCATATTCCAAATTCTTAATGTCTTTTCTTATTATGTCTTGTCCTTCTGAATTAAGCAGGGGTTCTATCTCTCTAAGTCTGCCTAATTGCTGCACAATATCACTATCTTCTTTTAGAAAAATAGGTTCTTTTAGTTTGTTAAATAAATTTAATAATCCCATATTATTACCTCCTATGTATATTGAGTAAATTATAGCATTAAATGTTATGATTTTCCATAAGATTAATTATTGATATAATAAAAAAACTGCCGCAGCAAAAGTTTCACTCTCCCTGCAGCAGTTCAAACAAATCTCACTCCCCAACAACTATGCCAAAAATCACTCCATCATAAAACGTTCTACCCCAACATTATTCAAAGTAACCATTGGTCTACACCGAAACGTCCTGCAACGATTATTCGCCAACCGGACTTTCAAAATATAAACTCCTTCATAAGGAACCTTAAATTCAAAAAATCCACAACCTCTAATCTTCACACATCGCAAAAGAACATCCATATTGTTGCATCTCTCATACAATTTCACATCCCAATCATGGAAATTATTACAACAGCAGCCCTTGATACATCCCATAATAACACCTGATTTAATTTTGCATTCCTCACAAACTGGACATGGTTTTTGTTCTGGACACACTGGGCATGGCGGACATTCCGGACATGGCTTTGGTTTTGGACATTCCGGGCATGCTGGGCATGGTTCCGGCTTTGGACATGGTGGTGGCACCGGACACGTCGGACACGGTTCCGGCTTTGGACATGGTGGTGCTGCCGGACACGTCGGACACGGTTCCGACTTCGGACATGGTGGTGCTGCCGGACACGTTGGACATGGTTCCGGCTTCGGACATGGTTCTGGTACTGGACATGGTCGTTGTGCCGGACACGTTGGACATTCAGGACACATCTCTCGTTCTTCCTGAGCAGGAGAAACTGGTGCTGGAATTACCGGTGTCGGAATAGCTGGTGCTGGAACAACCGGTGCTGGAACAACTGGTGCTGGAACAACTGGTACTGGCGTTGTTTGACATCTCACTCCTCCAACAAATGGGAAATTATGAAACTCAAATCCACTGTCAGCATTTACTGCAAATGCACCTAATGCCGCATTACCGCTTACATGACCGCCTGTAGGATGTGCATGGAACATGGCCTGTGGTGCCAGTATACTTCCCCAGATATCCGAAGATTTTTCCATATAAATATTAGATGCATCCTCAAACACATACAATGTCCGATTTGCTTTTTCTCTTTCCCCATAAACACCGTATTGTAAATGAGCGTTTGCTCCCGTTCTCAGCCTTACAATAACGGTACTTCCCTGTGGAACTTCTGCACGTATTCCTTTGTTGATTAAACCATTTGGCTTTAAATCAATAAGAAATACATTCTGAAGCGGGTTATTTCCTCGTAAAATCCATTCGTGATTATTCTCCACTACTATTCCATTTGGTACTAAATCTTCAATACATTTTTTGTAATTCTCAATGCTTTCTCTTGCATCATTAAAAAATCCAGTTATATTAGCACGTATCCTGCTTGCTGGTATGAATCTTGGTACATCATAACTGGAAACCAAATAATGGTCACCTGTATCGGATGGTTCCCAATATCGACTGCCTCCATTGGCTTGATACAAAAACTCCAAATCTTGTATCTGATCCATCATACCACTTTTTCCAATTAAATAAGTACTTCCCTTGGCTGCATTGAACCCTCCACCGGCAACCACATGGCCGATAACAACCAAAGGACCAGCCATAGATACACTACCACCAATCAAAAAGCGTACTAAATCCGGTGAGTAGCTGACCGCCTTTTTATCTTTGCCAGCAAAGCCAACACTCAAACCCCTTGGGCTGTAAAAGCTTCCACCTATTGCTACAGGTCCCTCAACATCTATAATGTTATTTGCATTATTAAATACAATAACATTAAATTTTGAAGCTGCACCAAACGGCTGACCTGCAACATCATACCATTTTATATCTTCATAAGGTAATCCCGCACTTGCCATTGCTTTATCACTGTAACCATTATTGTCCATATTAACTCCCACAAGCTGCTTGAATAGCAACGCATTTTTATTCTCAGTTCAGTTTATTCTAATGGGAATGGTTCTGTGCAAATTTTTATGCAATTAGATTAAAATTAATAAAAGGACACTCGCTTTATTATTAAAAATCTATTCGTTTACTTTGCTACTAGTTTCCTTATTAATTTTACAACTTCATACCAAAACACCGCACATCCTGCTATTGCAATAGCACCAAGAAACTGAATCGCAGACAATGGCTCAAATTTAAGAAAACGAGAAATCGGTGTATAAAGTATTACAAGTATTCCGATAATCGTGAAAATATTGACTGCCCACATAACCTTATCTTTCATAAGTCTTCCAATGCTTTGAAATACAAAATCATGATTGGAACTATTCACCTGTACCAAAAACAGATTAGAAATCATAATTATAACAAGCCCCATGGCTCTGGCAGTTGGTGCATTCTCTGCATTATTGTCCAACAGAATATAATAGGTGAAAAAGGATGCTGCGAAAATCATCAATCCCTGAATAATGCTTTTTATAAACAAACTACGGCTCAATAATTTCTCTTTTGGGTTACGTGGTCTTCTATCCATAATATCTTCTTCCGCAGGCTGCCGTTCCAACACAATCGAACAGGTCGGATCGATAATCAGCTCAAGAAGTACGACATGCAGCGGAAGAAGCAGAATTGCCGATGGCGAAATTCTTAATATAGGTGCTAACAGTGATGCAAATGCAATCGGAATATGAATTGTAAAAATATATCCAACCGATTTTCTTATATTATCATAAATTCTTCTTCCATCTTTTACTGTCTCAACTATGGTGGTAAAATTATCATCCATCAGAATCAAATCAGCCGCCTCTCTCGCAACCTCGCTGCCTCGTTTTCCCATGGCAATTCCTATATCTGCATATTTTAAAGCAGGAGCATCATTTACTCCATCCCCTGTCATCGCTACAATCTCACCATTTTCTTTAAATGCTTTGACAATACGCATTTTATGCTCTGGAATCACTCTTGAAAAGATACTTACATCTTTTACCTTTTCACGGAGTTCTTCATCACTCATAGTATTCAACATATCACCAGTTAGAATATGGTCACTATTTGGCATTCCTATTTTCTTTGCAATTGACGCTGCCGTGATACCATTATCTCCGGTAATCATTACAACACGAATGCCTGCTTTATTACATCTTTCAATAGCCTTTTTCACACGATCCCGTGGAGGATCGGCAAGACCAATCAGTCCTAGCAGTGTGAGTGAACAGTCTGTTATTTGCTCTGGAATTTCCTCTTCCCTATATAGTTTCATTGTAGCTACTGCTATTACTCGAAGCCCTTCTCCTGACATCTCATCAATCTTTTTCTCTGCATTTTTTCTTGCGTTATCATCTAAATTACAGATTGTTAAAATTCGTTCTGGTGAACCTTTTGCTGCAATTATAATTTCATTGTTACGAAGCCAGACATGCCCCATCATCTTTAATTCATTTGTAAATGCATATTCCGTAATCAACTTGCCTTCAAATAAATGATTTTCTGTAATTCCATTTTCATTACAATGACGCAGCATTGCTTTTTCCATAGGATCATAAGCCTCTGTTTCGCAGCCAAGTCCCATCGTTTCAATCAATTCATGGTTATTACCATTTAAAGCCCATGTCTCCTGTACAGACATCTGATTCATCGTAATCGTACCGGTCTTATCCACACAAAGAACCGATACTGCTCCAAGCGTTTCAACAGAGGGAAGTTTTCGGACAAGCGATTGTTTTTTCGCAAGTCTCCATGCCCCCATTGATAAAAAAACTGTTAATATAACTGGAAATTCTTCCGGTATCATAGCCATTGCAAGTGTAATTCCGGACAAAATACTTTCGATAATTCTCGGTCCAAAAGAATGGTCGGGAATATTGAAGTATGTAACCACACCAACAAACACAAATAATAAAGCAGCTATTATTGCACAAACTTTCACAAGATACCCTGTCTGTTTTTGAAGTGGTGTATCTTCCACAGGAGCAGCTGCAACATCAGCCCCTATTTTTCCATATTCCGTTGTAATTCCAATCTTGTCAACTAATATAGTTGCAGTTCCCTGTGTTACCAATGTTCCTGCATAACAATAGTCTCTTCTCCAATAATCATCTTGTGATTTCCCATCATCTGTTACTACTTTCCATACACCTTCTGCCTCACCGGTTAATGATGATTCATCCACGCATAAATCGTTACATCTGATAATGCTTCCATCTGCCGGAATTTTCACGCCTTCCTGAATCATCATAAAATCACCTGGCACCAAATCCACACTGGCAATTATACTTTCTTTTCCATCTCGGATAACTGTAACATGAGGTGCTGATAAATCTCGCAGAGCATTTAATGTTTTGTCTGTTTTCCATTCCTGAATTACATCAATACTGATAATACCGAGTACAAAAATAAGCATTATCGCACCATCTCTCGGTTCTCCAAGAAGAAAATAAATGATTGCTGCCACAATCAAAAGCAGAAACATTGGTTCACAAATTATATGGAACACCTTTCCAACGAAATTTTCTTTTTTTTGCTGTACAATTTCATTCTTTCCATACTTTTCTTGCAGTTCCTTTGCCTCTTTTGAACTCAGTCCCTTTAGATTCATTTTGTAGTTTGTCATAAAAGTTACCTCCTATTCGCCTTTTTGGCAATTGTTTGATAGCTCTATGCCACTCCATACAACTTTATTTGTTCCTATGGGTAAAAAAAACACACCAATGGAACATACTACTGTCCCACAGATGTGTGATATTCTACAATCTGTTGCCACGCTTAGTGGCCCGGCCCCATGACCTGATAACATTCAGGTTCATCGCCTGCTCAGTTTGTACTGTTGATCGCGCATTTCTTATATCGAAATGTAATGCAGTGCAAAGAGATTGTTTTGCAGTATCATTATATGATGATATTGCAATCAAGTGACTTATTTACAAAAGATATTATAACTGATTTAAGCATTCCATGCAATAATAATTACACTATTTATTTATCTTTTCTAATAACATTTTTCCACAGTCAATCTGATTTGGAATATTTCCGCTCTCGTCCTTTACTCGCCAGATATCCGGAGTAATTTCATCTGCTACATAAATCTTACCAGTTTCATCATAACCTAACTCAATTTTAAAATCAATCAGGTTAAGATTCATAGTTGCAAGTTCTTTCTTTAAGATTTCTCCAACTCTTACCAATACATCTAATGCTTCATCATACTGGCCTTCTTTCAGAATTCCCTTCATCAGACAAAGTCTCTCACTAATCAATGGGTCACCCTGAATATCATCCTTAAGTGTAACTTCTAAATATGGTGGTTCAAAAGAAATTCCTTCTTCCAAGGTAAATCTGCGGCACATGCTGCCTGCTGTATAGTAACGCAGAATAAATTCCAATGGTGGTACTGTAAGATTACGAACAGCCATCAGATTCTCATCTAAATTAGAACCAAGATACTGAGTTGGGATACCATTCTTTTCCATCAATTCAAAGAAATAGCTTGAAATTGCAAGACCAATTTTTCCTTTTCCCTCTACGCTTCCGCCAACGGTATTTGCACCGGGATCAAATACACCATTTTCACCAGTTGCATCATCCTTAAAAAATAAAAATACCGAATTGTCCTCTTCGTTCACTAAAACGGATTTTGTCTTACCATTATAAATTGTTTTCATTTTTCTTTTCCTCTCCATTATTGTATTGGTTTATATTTTAACACAATGATAATTTGTTGTCACCATATTTTGCATTATCACTTAAAATTTTGCCTGTTTCTTCTTTCTTCTAACTCCAAGGTAAGTTATTGACATTCCACTAATACCAAATACCAGAAACCATAATGTAACGGAATTACTATCACCAGTCTTTGAAACATCACTTTTTCCATTTACATTTGTCTTCTCATTTTCTAATTTGGTGATAATTTCAGTTTCTAACACTTTTCTACAGATTGTACATTCCTTATGCTTACTTCCTATTTTCGTAGTTGTCGCTTTTGTATCAACAATCCAATCTCCTGCTATATGTGTTACCTTTCCGTTCTTATTTCCACAGCTGCATTCATGCCAATGACTATTACATCACTTGACCACTTGTTTATATAAGAATGAACATGTGATGATGTTACTATTACAGTCACAGTTGCTCCTGCTTTCTTTTCCTCTGTGGCCTTATACCTTACATACCAAGTACCAGTTTCTACTATCTACAAAAGTACTGATTAAAACACATCGTCCAAGTTCTCTATTGCACTACAAAAAGACAAGTCAGAATATCTTTCAGGTCTCCCTTTTGGAATTTCTATCATTGCAATGGTTCCATTTCCTGGCGTGCTTTGAATTACCAACCGTCCATTACATGTCACTGCAAGTCTTTCATTTACATTTGAAATCCCCATATGGCTACGCCCATCTGTTTTCTTTTCCTCTTGGTCAAAACCAATGCCATCATCTGCAACTGTGATAAGTATACTTTCTTTTGTTTCTTCTGTTCTAATTATAACGGTACCACCTGATTTTTTCTTGGTAATACCATGACGTACTGCATTTTCTACAATTGGCTGAAGTGTCAAAACCGGTAACATAAACTCTTGCACCTGTATATCAAACTCTACCTTCAGTCGTTCTTCAAATCTTAATTCTTCCAGCCACAGATATTGTTTGGTATGTTCCAATTCTTTTTCAAATGGAATTGGATTCTTCTGATTCAGTGAATCCATATTTACCCGCAGATACTCCGCAAATGTTATAATCGCTTTCTTTGCTTTTGGATTATCTACACACAATCTTCCTATCGCATTCAATGAATTATATAAAAAATGGGGTTGAATCTGACTAAGCATTACAGCAATCCGCGTTTCTATCAGTTCCGCTTCCTGTATTTCAAGTTGGTGCATCAATTCTATTTGTATACTGAGATATATTAAAAAGAGCGCAAAAACACATCCAACATATGCAATATATATGTCAGGATGCAATATCTCAATCATATAACATACGATTGGTATTATTCCATATGTTAACAGTGAAAATATCTCTTTCACTTTCAGTGCTTTTCTATAATTTATAATAATCCCCATATAAATAAGCATACAAATCGTTGGAAGAATATATGTTATCCAATAATACTCACCCTTGAGGTAATTATTATTTGCATCAAATTGCATATACCATTCATTGATGGACGCAACACCTGACAATACTATAATCCCAGCACATGAGAATAGGAAAAAATAAAATTGTTTCTTTGATACAATTGTTTTAATACTTAGATATTCATACAAATACAAACTGAATGCACCAATCTGCAGTGCTACAATACTATACGAAAAAAAACTCATCAACCTTATCAGAATATCAATGACAATGCCGGTATACCCCGCCATCATCTCAATGAATACCTCAAATATTATTCCGGTAAAACTAAGGATGATAGTAATGAAAAACCAAAAATATACCTTTTTCTTCAAATTGCCGGTAAGGAGAGTTGCAATCAGAAGTAATACAAGCATTCCGAATGCGGCATAATGTAACATTTCAATAGTATATTGCATTGTTGTCAATCTCCCTTTGAATATATTTATAGGAAATACCCATAACACAGATATAAACTTTTTTCATCATTGACTTCTTTATAATTTTATCATTCAACTGCATATCGGTCAACTTTTTCATTCTGTTGCATTACGGATAACTGCATTATAACAACGCAAAATGAGAACTCTCAAAAACATGTTTCATTTGACATAAGCAAAAAGGTTGTCCGACAGGATTAAACATAACTGTCCAAGTGTCAGAAAATTGTTTCTCTGCAAAGTCAATATGTGCCATTTGCTGTTGCTCTTTAGGTTCTTCCACCACATAGGTGGCTAATACTCCAAATTTCGCTGAAACGTTATGCTGGGATATGCTCCCTGATTTGTCCCTTGAACACCCACGATTGCGTATTCATCATCATAGAATAGTATTTCCCATTTGAGCAGTGCCGCATAGAGTTCTGCTAATTCATGCGGTTCTTTGCAGTCCAGTGTAAATGCATTCATTTTGATTTTCAGTTCATTGTACTCTTGAATCTTATCAATGGCTTCGCTTGAGATTAATCTATAATGGTATGAATTCCTTCTTCATCAACTTTCTCAATAGCCAGTTCCCCAACAGGTACTTTTTCTGTAAACTTCACTTGTAGTACCTCTTGAGTTCTATTCAAACTTACATGAATATGCCTGCCCTTTTTCATGGCGACCTGTTCCAGTAAGATTAATAACTCAGACAACATTTCCTTGGTCAAATAACCACCTCGCCAATGAAAAATGAATGCTGTTCCTTTTCTTGCTACCTGCTCTGCTCTCTTTGCCACATCTTCTATTTTGGTAAATGAAAGCTTTTTTTCTCTGTAATAGAAATGGTCTCCATCACTGCATAAAGGTACTTCATAAATCACAGGTTCATGATCTCTGAAGAAGTTTTTATCATTCTGGTTAAAATAATCGTATCGTATGATATTCGCACTACTAAGTGTATTGTCAAATGTTGCATCGAGATGATAATAGTTTCCTGCTATCCTTATTACATTCCATGCATGGCGGTATTTAATCTTTTTTCAGCATTTGAATCTGAAACTGCGATGATACACCAAATACCCAGATCATCACACAATATCTTCACTGTTTTGGCAATCCCCTCACAAACACCAACTCCTTGTCCCAAGGGACCAATGATTTCATGCGAATAGGGCTTTTTCAGTTTATCATAGCGTACATGGGTAGAGATAAAATCATGAATGTAAATTTCCTTCTCCCACTCTGTCTTGGCTTTTACCGGACGAGTTAGCCTAGCAATTCGAGCCTCCATTGCGGCCTGATGTTCCTTTACTTTCTTCTTGTTGAATAGATATTCTGGAAGCATTTCTATATTGCTGTCATCTTTATAATAACGATAGCGGAAACCGACGGCATAGAAAATCTCTGGGCAGTCTAATCGCAGTTTGAAGAAGATTTCTTGTAGTTCACGGCCTTCTAGTTTGGGGATGGTGAAAGAGGGAGATAGGTCGATAAGACCAGACTTCATGGCGTGGTATGCGGTTTGGTGGGGTTTGTTCATGTTGCTGTAGTAGTAGGGTTCCATTTAGTCCTCTTTTCATAAAGTAATTATGCCATCAGTTGAGTTCAGCTCTAACAGAGATTTGTCATAATCAGCTATTCTCCCACCAAACTCTTCTTCCAAATTCTCATTTGAATACACCTCTACCTTCTTTGGTATATCCTCCATTAATTTGTCTGTATCTCTCATCACTTGCGAAAGGGTCTAAAATTGCATAATGTGCATTTTTATCTTAAAAAAATCAATAAACTTCTGCATTTCCATTTTCTATTCACTCTTTGCAATTTCTAATTTGTATTACTATCATATCACACGCAACCACTTTTTTCATCAATTTTTAAATCTACCATCAACTTAATTCTCGTCCTCTTTCTTTCGGAAATATGCTCCTACTTTGATGTGCTCCCGGACATCATATCAAGAACCACTGACACGTTTACTCCATCTGAAATCGCTTTTTTATAGGTTTTTCTATCACTTTGGTTAAACCGATAAAACCTCTCAAAGTGCCTAAAATCAAGGATTTTTAGGAATCTTTCCGGTGTAGTAGTGCCACTGTTTCCACATGCGAAGCCATCTATAATCAATATTGGATATGGCACAGATTAGGGACTGCGTAATCGTGTCCCTCCTTTTTTTAGCTTTTTACCTACCGCTATTTTATCAGAAAATGTTCTTTTTCTCAAATTTATTTGATAAGTTTTTTAATCCATTCCGGCACCCTACATGCCTCCCCCTTCATTAATTTTTGACATAGCACAGCTATATCCTCTTGTTTGTAAAACTCAGCCCTCGAAAAACATTCTCTGCTACAATATTTTTTAATCGGCTTATTACCAGTAAACGTCTTACCGCAATAATTACAAATTCCATTGTAGGTTTTTCTGTGTGTATTATGCCACATTCTTCTGCACTCATCACTGCACAAATGCTGGTGATATGCCTTCGGTGTAATTTGAAATTCCTTTCCGCAGTAGCTACAATGCCTTAGCGTATTACGTTCATTATTTTCCTTCATATAAAAACAACTCCTTTCAATTACACTTTCTCGCATACCAATCTTCCTTTCTTCCCGGTGTTCAACAAAAGTGTTCTATGCCCAAAAAACTCTTACGCGTGTATATATGCGTATTACGTGCTCAAATCCTATTATTCTATTATTATTTATTACTCAATAGGTAATCTTGAACACTGGAACACCTACCTGTAAAATCACCTGCTTTTATGGGACTTTTGGCGGTGTTCCCCTCCTGTGTTCTTGTTAGTTTTCATCCACCCTTGTGCACCGACTAAAGTGCACCACATTTTCTAGGACACCTCTTTGGAATAGGCATATTGACTTCCGTAGATAGGGAATTTTACCCTCCCTGACTTATTACCATCATATCTTTTCCAACCTTCAATCTTTGCCATAATGGCATTACACCGACTCCTTTTTTTCTTCAAACTGCTCCTGTAAGCGGGCGCTAGGTGGACAAGTCATCCACCTTTTCGCCGAAGATGTAGATAGTACCACATGTGCACTCATTAGCTCGCCTCCCTTAAATCAAGACTCGCGTAGATTGCGTAGTTTACTTTTTCAATATCCTCTTCGCGTAAGTGATCCATAACTTCTTCTACGTCATCCTTAGAAATAGTAGCAATCTGCTCTGCCATGAACATATCATAAATCACATGAAACGGAGCCTAAAATTGGCGTAACTAAAGAAAGCCACCCGATTTGCTATTTTTGCAGAATTCAATAAACGGTTGGTCCGTTTCATTGAGTCCTACAACTTAGCTCGTCTAGGCGGCTTTCTTGTGAGTCACTCTTCCTTATTCATTTTTCTTGTTTTCTTACTCTAAGCAGATTTACTTCCTATGGTAACAATTATTTCTTCTTTATGTTTTGCAGCGCATTGAATCATTACTGGTAACGGTCCAATAATTTCTTGTGCTGTTGTAAGTACATGACAATGTTTATTAATTGGACACTCCTTTTCATAGGGGCATTTGTAAGTATATTTTGTTGTCATATTCCTCCTTTAATTTTTCACTCATATCTTTATATCTGTTATAAGTACCTCTTACTATTTTTCCATTTGAATAAATTTTGTTTTTGATTTAATCTTACTATCTACATTATATCAAAATTACACATCATATCAAATTATGGTGTTCATATTATGGTGGTATATGGATATTGGAAAGAAGATTCAAACACTTAGACAAAGAACAGGATTAACTCAAGACCAGACTATCGCCCATATGCATCTTATGGGGCTTAATATTTCCAAGAGCACTTATACCTTGAACCAGACCAATAATAGTTAAATTTAGCATTTGGTGTAATAACTTTTATAAAATATAAATCATGCCATGTATATGATTATTTTTCATTATCAAGAGTATTCTCTAATTCATTATCATAATAATTACTTATTGTATTGATATCTCTTTGCGAAAAATAACGAACCGGTTTCTGAGCCTGATTAAGTACTTCTTGAGCAGGTTTTGTAAGTCCATTTCCTCCTGTCAACCAATGTTCGGTGTCAATAGGATTTTTGTGGATATCATCAATAAATTTTTGAGCAACAGGCTTACCAATTTTATTATCATAATTTTTATGGTCGACTCGAATATCGATTTTTTTATTTGAAGGGGGTTGAATAGTATCTTTATGATTTGCTATGGCTTCAAGTCTTTCACCAGTGTTATGTGGTACTTTTAATTCAAAATCCAATCCGTCATCCGGTTCGTTAGTATATGTAGGTTTTCTATAATCAATATCCTCGCCATTTCTTTGCATTTTAAAAATTACTTTCTCTAAAAAATTTCTTTCACCTTTACGACCCTTATTCTTATCCTTGTCATTTTGCACATTCTTCACCCCCATACAATGTAAACACTGTCATCATTTTTAAATTTAATCTGTTTTTTTCTTAAAATTCTTCTTATATTAAGTAGGACAGTAAGCTTTTCAAAAGTATCGTTCCTGTCTTTATCATTCACAACGCCTTTATGTATTTCCGAACAATATATTACTGCCAGTTCTTCGCATTTCTTTATAATATCTCGTATGCTAGGATTGGCAATGACTTCAGTTTCATAGCTAACTCCACCTGATTCTTCAAACACACATATTCTATCAATCACTTTACTAAGTTCCAAATCATTTATCATTTCATCTGAAATATCAATACTGTCTATATTTTTTGAATTATCTTCGCAAATCTGTGTATCTTCAAGTGAATATTTGACTAATATTAAACATCTACTCATCGTCTCATTCCTCCATTTTTAAGTGCTTTAAAAGATTAGCTGAATTGACATTTTGACCTTCTGAATCTTCTCCTGAAATAAATATCATTTTCATGTGATATTTCAACTCAGAAAATGTCATTTTATGTTCAACAACATACTCCGCTATTTCATTATTAATTTCATTATTGGAAAATCCACTGGAAAACGGATTGTTTCGCTGTGTCAAAAAATCAATAATATCTTTTTTCTCACTATTTTCAATTTTATATACAAAACTAAATCTGCGCATGATAGCTGGATCAAGTAAATCCTTATGGTTGGTTGTACAAATAATGACCAAATTCTGAATAAACAAATCTAAATAGTGCATGAACACAGTGAGCGCTCTTTTCATATCTTCAATATCTTTTGAAGAAGAGCGATTAGGAAGAAAAGCTTCTATTTCTTCCATAAGTAAAACTGTTGCTGATGTTTCTGCTTCTTGAAACACTTCCTCAAAAAAATGGGTCAATGCTTTTTCTGTTTTTCCCAATTTTTCTGATATCAAAGAAGACAGATTAATGGAATAAAAGGTTGCTTTTTCATTGTTAAAAGCACATTCATACGCTATTGATGTTTTTCCTGTTCCAGGCTTTCCATACAAAAGAATATTACCATTCATATGCAGAAAGTTCCAGTATTTCTTGTCTATATCTGGATTAAAACACCACTTTACAACTCTGTCGATTTCCGCTCTTTGCTTATGGAAACCTACTAATCCTGTAAAATATTTCTCAAGTTGGTCACGTGTAATTTTGAATGTATCTACACTATTTAATTGGCTACATGAATTATAATTGCTCATTTTTCCTCCTATCTTTATTATATACTTTTTTCAAATAAAAAATTGATACTATTACTCGGAATCCAGTTTTCACTAGGTTCTGTTTTTTCAACTATTGTTGAGGGTGCATACTTTATAAAACCGAGATAGACGCCCACTCCTTCACAGTATATAAATAATCTACAGTTACAATTGCTTAACAAAAATCTAATTCATCTCTCCGTCACAAGACAAAAGTGCTTATTTGACAAGTTTCAAACCTTTTGCTAAAAAGTTCATTTTTCTCACCCCACCACAGTGACCGGAAACATATTTCACTCTAATCAAACACAAAAGCACACCTACATATCTCATCTAAATCCCCAGATTCCTTTGATTTACTGGGCTTTTTGAGATAGAATGCAAACGGTTTCAACGTGCGAAGTCATCTTTGCCGCATATTGCATCTCGCATAGAAAATAGCTCGCGAAATTATTTCAAGTCTCAGGGTGTATTCGTTCTCTTTGCCCCGGGTTTCATGAAGTACTCGTAAAACCGGCCATTTCTCCGCGATTGAGTATATTTTCAATATCTTCTATTGTATCAAACAAATCCCCTTTTCTCAATTCATTTAATAAGTTTTTTAATCCACTCCGGCGTGATATGCTCTTTATTCTCTCTCAAGTCTTGGCTCAATTCCACAATATCATCTTCCCGATAGAATCTAGCCCGATTATAACACTCTTGACTGCAATACCTTGATTTGGTGTTTCTGCTCTCGAACGCTCCTCCACAATATTCACACATATGGGAATACATCTTAGGATGCAGCTCGTTCCATTTTCTCCTGCACGCTTCACTGCAAAACCTCTTATTGGGCGAATACTTTTGGAGTTCAAAAACTGCTCCGCAATTCGTGCAGCGTCCTGGAATGTCCTTTTTGGCTGCATTTTTGTCTGTTGTGGTTTCATACTTCTTACATATGTATCGAACCTGATCTCGTTTTAATCCGAGTATGTCTGATATTTTCTTATAACCCAAACCTTCTTGATGGAGCTTGATGATTGTATACTCCAATTGTCTTTTTTCTGTAGCTTTTTCTTTCATAATAAAACAACTCCTTTTCTTTATAGTGGTTGTAGTAATCACTCTAAAGGAAGGAGTTGTCAAGTTGAATTTAACCCATATTGCATTTATACCAATATCTCATTAAGTAATTTTTGATACCTAGTTGGCAATGATACTATCATTAAATTATACCATGTTTCTCTTGAATAGCACCCATTTTCCACGCACCAAATCTTATAATGTAGTTCCTTTTTTGCATAAAAATCAATTGGCACCTCTACGGTGTTCTCTAAATACTTTTTAATATAATCTTCGAAATCATATTGATTCCTTGTATAATCTATGTGTATAAAATAATCATGTTCGGGATAATACATCCCATGCAAAAATGTCGTAATACAATGTGTACTTTTTTTACTTTCTTCAACTTTAGGAAGCGTTTCTATTTCAATATGTAAAAAAGGCTCCTCACGTTTGGCATCATAATCCTGTTTGACTACCATTAATAGCTTGTCCTGTGTCTCAATATCTATATGCACAATAATTGTTTTTAGTCTCTCTAACTTGCTATTGTTAAACCCAAATTGCGGTCCGTAATATTGATCAAAATTTAAACTAGAGTATGAAACAGCTTGTTTTAAAGGTAATGCCAATCGCTCATCAAGCCTCAACAATACATCCCCAGTTTTTACTTGTTCTAAAATTATTCTTGCAAATCCTGGCATACTGTCAGTAAAACTCATTACAGATGTGTCTGTTAATACGCTATACATGTATGCTTTATTATCAAAAACAAAGTAATCTCTTTCAAATTTCACACCATTCACAAGAGATAACCCGTATTGGTTTGTCTCATATATCATTTGTTCATTACTAACTATTTCTTCAATGTCAATTATTTTCCGTTTAAAGCAATCTAAAATATATGCGGTTAATACAACCATAAAAACATCCCTATCAAATTCAACATCCTCACCTGTCTCATTAATATTGATGTTTATTGGTCTTAATACAGCGTAGTCCATATGATGAATCCAATAACTCGCATCATTAGAAAGCATATATTCAAACATAGCATCTGCCGATATGTTACTTTTTTGAAATTCATTTTTAACATACTCTACCAATGATTCCAACCATGGTGGAACCACACCTGTTTTTAACCAAGTTCGCGACAAATAATCAAGTATGTTTCTCCTAATTGAATACACTAGATACTCTTTAGATAAGTACGCTCCTGATTCTACAATCCCAACAAAGAATTGTTCAATTTTACAAGTCTCATCATCCATTTTCATCACCTTACTCGCATCCATTTTCCCCCGGGCAAAAGATCTATGTATCCCCATCGCGAAGCTCCTCCAAGGGAACCCGCTGCCTTTTGCTTACTATACTTGTCTGCGGGATTAAGTTTTATCAAACTACCATATGCGACACTTATACTCTCTGTTTGTCCTTTTTGTGTAAATACTTGTGAAATCATCGTCATCTCTTATCCCTCCATCAATTTATTAATTATCATTTCAAGCTGCTCTCGATTCGCTCTAAGAACAAGAGATATTCCCTGAACTCTTAGTTCATCAATACTTTTTGTCTCTTCCTTATTCCACTCATCCTCAAAAATCCCCGTGGCCTCCAGGTGTTCAATATACGCTAATAATGTTATTTTCATTTTAAATGGCGTCATAACACGGTTGATAGCATATTCATCCTTAATTATATCTGTTACCTTCATGTCTATACCCATATCATTTATTCTTACTTTAAACGATGATGGGATATCTCCATCATATTTCCATTCCTGCTTTTTCGAAAGACTTTTGAAATTAACTGATTCCTTGTTTTTTATCAAATAACGCTGTGCTCTTTCGTATATTTCAGCTTTCCCTAATCCATCGACGTCTAGTTCCTCTGCTCGTTGAAACAGCGCAAAAAGCTCCACAGTAGGCTTTGCCGAGGCATAAAAGTTTTTTTCTTTTTCATCCATGACAATGGCTCCTTTTTTATTATTGAATAATCTCCACTTCATTTTCGCGAGCTACACTTCCAACTCAGGGAATGATTATTCCAAAATTATCTTATCACAACGACTAGCTGATTGCAATATTTTTTTGGAATATTATTTCATCTCCTTGGAATTATTTTTCTCTCGTTCAGTATTACCACACCTTTTGATATCTGTTGTTAAGCCATATCTTTTATTTTAAGATAAAATCTATACCGCAAGATCTATTAATTCTTTAATCGCTTTTGATGCCTCGTGCTCCTTTGCCACATTGTTCATCTTCGCTATACTGGCATTACTGTGATATCTCCACTATTGTCAATCAGTTCCATGCCATCTAGTGTTACATTTACCTTCTCTACTGGACGAACGGAAAATTCCATTCCTTGATACTCTTTGGGTAGATAGTCCTTAAACTTCTCTACCACCACTTCTTTAAAAATCTCATAATTCATCATATTTAAAATCCTCCTTAATCTAAATTGTCATAGATGCGACCTTCGTCTTCATCATCGCACCACTTTTTTACCATATTCTCTAGTTCATATCCGAGGTCTATATCATTGTGATTTTTCATCTCATGATTAACCTCGATTTCTTGCTCACATTCACTGTTACGTCTTTGTTTGTTTGAATACAAATGTTTATTCCTTCCATGTTCTACCTCCGTTTTTTTGCATAAAAATAGAGAGGTACAAGTTTTTGGCTTATACCTCTCGGTTGATTGTTTTATAAATAAAGTTGATGTGTGTTGCATTAAAATTATAATGTTATTGATTTCTCGCTTTTATTACTTCTGTCGCTTTACCTATATATTCACATATTTGATCTATACTCATATAAAATGAGGTAAATACATTTGGCGTACTAAATGGAATAATGTTTTCACGCTTTATATCTTTAGTTATAAATAATGAATATAAATTTTGTTCCTCTACCCATTTACGAAGTGAATCATCTCCGTTAAAATATTTTGATAATAAACCTCCCTCAAAACATTGATATAACGTCTCATCAATTCTATCTTCACATATTTTATTTCGATCATTATTCATCTTCCTATCTGGAAGTAACATAAAATTACCTTTCGTGTAATATACTTTTGCAAAACTTTCAAACTTTTTATTTACCTCTAAGCAGCCCTTATTTCCACAATTGATCTGCTTTATTAGTTGTTCTAAACTTGTTTTACTTTTACTATAACTCCATCCAGTATTTTGATAAAGAGCTAATTTATAAGGTGTCCAAAATGAAACCATTGTATCACTATATAGTGCCTCAAACTCTGAATATTTTCTGATTTTATTGTAATAATAAGCATCACAATCATATTCTAATCGTTTCTTTTCTTTGCATTGCCAAGATAGTTCTTGATATTCTTTGCTTTCTTCCATTTCTCTACACTTTAAAAAATGTATCAAAATTTTCTTAACATAATCAGCATTCTTTAATTCACTTGCATATTTTTCATATTCTTCTATCTTTTCATTCAACAATTTATCTAAAATATTATCTGCCATTTTAACTACCTCTATAACAATAAATGAGTTTTATCATCCATCTCGTGATATCATCTTAATATTAGTTATATATCTCTTTCCTCAACCTTTTTATAACATCATCAAGATATTCAACTAATGTGCATTTAGCTCTTGGTTTATTATGTCCACTAAAATTTATTTGTTCTACTTTATCTCTGAATAAAACTATCTTATCTATGTCATTAACAAAAAATTCATTAATGTTTGCTACTCTATATACTACTTTAAAAATATCTCTAACTGTATATATTTCTTTAGTTGTAGCAGTATTAATTTTTGTTTCTAGAATGTCTATATCTATCAAGTCAATAAAACCATATCGAGTAAAAAATTCATTATAATGTCCTTCACAATATTTAAATAAATCTATTGCCCAATTACTTGAATCAAAATATGGTGCTATCTCATTAGACTTTATAATTTGATTTTTATCCCCTGCTTTCAATTTTAATCTGTCGACATATGTGTTATATCTATCTTGTAATATTGGGTCATTCTCAAAAGTATAACCAAATCTCTCAATATCCACTAAATCACTTGACTTATCAATATTTTGATTCATTGTAGATATCAAATCATCTATACTACCCACGTCAAATCCATATTTGTCCAAAATCATTAACTGACTTATTATATTCTGGTAAGCATTAAAGTGATACTTATCTTCTTTAACTTCATCTCTAAGTAATGAAATTAACTCTACAACCCTTTCATCTTCTAATTCCCACCAATATGCCAATTCTCCATATGCTTGTGCCATTCCAATTTTCATTTTTTCATTCTTTTGTTTCTCTTCTTCATATTCTTTACGCAAAATCGAAACCGCTCTAGCAAATTCTATTTTTGAGAAACTTAGTGTTGTGCAATATTTTTCTAAAAACTTAAAACCTCTTGTATGACAAAATATATTTTGTCCTAATGTTACATACCCAATTTCAGTAGTTAGTTTTAAATCACTTACTTTTCCACCATTTCTATAATAAATTGTCAGTTGGACAATATACTTTAAAAATTCATCCATAATGCGTTCGTAGTTTTCAATAGTATTAAAATTATTATTAACCATTTCTGTATATATCTTTTGTATACTCCCAATAATTGATATAAGGGTTCTTAGATTATGGCAATCTTCGTCTTCAAAATATTTTAAGATTTTCGGTTTGTTCTCAATTAAAAAACATTTAAAATCACCTACAATATTAAAATCTTCAACTATCGAATCATATTTCCCATTCACCATTAACATTAGTAAAGGGGACTATCTTGCCAAGTTCTAATGTAGGATTATCAACAATTGAATTTGAATTTTCCAACTTTTCCTCAACTTGAGGAAAAGTTAAATCTGTTCTCTTCCCCTGCTGTTTCATTGCCTCTAATTTCATTCGATAAGCAAATGCTTTTTCACTTGGCTTGATATTCTCTCTTTGCAAATTACTATCAACCATTGCAATAACTGCTTGGCAATCATCTAAATTACGGATAATAACAGGAACTTCTGATACTCCCGCCCATTCACAAGCCGCCTTTCTCCTATGACCAGCAATTAACTCATACCCCTCTCCATCAGGATTCGGTCTGGCAAGCAATGGAACAAGAACTCCATCTTTCTCTATACTCTGCATCAATTCAAATAACTCCGTATTCGTCTCTACCTTAAATGGATGATTTTTAAAATTTACCAACTGATTTAGCTTCAATTTTTTAATTTCATCCACTTGTGTGTTCGTATTGCTTTCCATCTGAACCTCTTCTTGCGAAGAAGAATTGTCCTTCTTTTTTGCCCCCATGTTTACCTTCACATCCTTTCAACTAATAATTTCTTAAAACCAAAAGAGACCGTTCATCCTCAAATAGCTTGAAAACAAACGGTCTCACGACTTATTTCTATTTAGTTGATAATGAAAATATTAACCCTACTTTGATGTGTTCCCGGACACCATATCAAGAACCACTGACACGTTTACTCCATCTGATATTGCCTTTTTATAGGTTTTTCTATCGCTTTGGTCAAATCTAAAAAACCTCTCAAAGTGCCTAAAATCAAGGATTTTTAGATATTGTTCCGATGTAGTAGTATTACTGTCTCCACATGTACCGAAACCCGGAGAAGAGTATTCTTTGGTTAACTCGTTTTGCCGAGAAGAATTGTCCTCGGTATACTCTCCCGTGGTGTCATTTTTTGTAAGTTTTTTCTCTTCCTTATTCACTAAGTTTTCGTGATTGTTCATTTCAAACATACCTCCACTTAATGAATTTTTATTGTTTCTAAATATTTTTCTGATACTGTTATGTGACCAGTTCAATTTAACAGACAGTGTCTGTTAAATCTCTATTCTTTCAAATCAGAATTATCAATCTTAATATAATCATCAAGATTTAACGCCTTCTTTAACTCTTCTTCTGTTGGTAAATAGGTCATATACTTTGACGCAAATATCTGCTTATTATCTTCCGGCAATGTGTATTTAACGACCGAATCACTTTTATCCGCACAAAGCACAATTCCGATTGGAGGATTATCCCCTTTATTCATTAATTCTCGTGTGTAATAATTTACATACATTTGCATCTGACCTAAGTCTTGATGCGTAAGTTTCCCAATTTTTAAATCAAATAATACATGACACTTTAAAATATAATTGTAAAAAACAAGGTCAATATAGAAGTGCTCATTGTCAAATACAAAATGCTTTTGTCTTGCTTCAAAGCAAAATCCTCTGCCCAATTCAAGTAGGAACTTCTGTAAATGGTCAATAATCGCCTGTTCCAAATCCTTTTCATAATAATGTGGATTCGCTTCTAAATCTAAAAACTCCAATACATATGGATCTTTTATGATTTTTTCGTATTCTGGTTTTGGCTCTAATTGATTTATTTCATCTGCTACTTTGGACTTATTGGTACTTGCAAGCATTCTGTCATAATACATTGTATTAATCTGTCGCTCTAGCTGACGAACACTCCATCTAGCTTTTGCACATTCTTCTTGATAAAAAGTTCTTCGCTCCTCATTATCAATCCGCATAAGCAGACGATAATGTGACCAACTCAATTCGGTACACAGTGTGTGCCGAATTGGAAACAGTTGATAAAATTGACGCATGTTTCTAAGATTACGCTCTGTAAAACCTTTTCCAAATTCTCTTGTCAGTTCTTCGGATAAATATTTTAATAGACTTTTTCCATATTCTGCTCTATCATTTCTATCACATGCCAAGTAAATCTGCTCACCAATTTCCCAATAGGCTTGTACCATTGTGGTATTTACGACTGCAGCTACTTTTGACTGCGCAGAAATCACAGTATTTCTAATTTGGCTATATGTTTCCTTTGACTGCAATTCAAATTTCTCTTCCAAATAATCACCCCTTTCACAGTTTTTCGCTTCTAAAGCTATGTAATGACTTTTTATATTTTTCATTCAATACTTTGTACCAACGTGCCTACATCAATTTACCAGTCAGTGACTGGCATTTTAATATAAAGATACGCCTAATCTTTCTGTTTCGCATTTCATTCCATCTATCAATTATCTTCTGTTTGAACTATCCGGAAATCCCGGACAGTTCGCATTTAAATCATAATTCTATTGTTTTGCAAATGATATAGCTACCTGTCACAACCGTGTTTTGCCTTATTCAAAATTTTCATGTATCTACTCTTTACATCCGGAATAGAGCGGTTCTCTATGCCTTTTAATACAAAGGTAATTTTATATGAATCAAAACTACCATCTGGATTTATTTCACCTATAATAATTTTCTCCACAATGCTTTCAAAGACAATGCGGTCAAATTCTTTCATTCCTTGAAATTCGCCTAATCTGCTACGTATTTCTTTCATTCTACTACTTATATCTCTTTGTGCATTCACATTGGATGCATACAGGCTTCTTTCTTTTTTCTCTTGTTTAATCTTACGGGTAAAATCGTTATATTTCTCATCATAGGCTTCTTTTGTAATTTTATCATTCAATAGCATATCGGTCAATTTTTTTCGCTTTGTTTCTAGATTACTGATTGATTTATCAATCCTACTGATTTTTGCAGCACTTTCATCATTTAAAATTGTTTCTTCCACTGACTTAAGTACCGATTCGAGTACATCATCAAAGTTTTCTGCCAGCAAATTAAACATTTCCAAAAATGCATTTTCAATTATTACTTCATCAATTGCTTTACTATGTGGACATTTTGCAACGCCTTCATAGCTTGATGTTCGGCATTTCCATACTGGCTTTATTAGATGTGTATTCTGATGATGAGAACGCCTACAATAATACCTACCACAAAAACCGCATTCACACATGCTACTAAATGCATACTTTCTTGTGGCTCTTACTCTGACACCATCCACTACCATATTATCAATACGATATCGTGCTTCTCGAATTTCATTTGCTGTATCCCATATTTCTTTTGACACGATGGGTTCATGATGATCTTTTATATAATACTGTTCTTCTTCTCCCATATTTGCTAGTCGTCTCTTTGAAATCGGATCTACGGTAAATGATTTTCCCAGTAATAAATCTCCTTTATATTTTTCATTTTTAATGATACCCATTACTCCGGAATCTGTCCATTTTACAATGCCTTTTTTATTCTTTTTACCAAGCTGTTCAAGCTGTCTTGATATCGTATAAGTACCATATCCTTGAATATACAGGTCAAAAATCAAACGAACGATCTCTGCTTCTGGTTCATTTACTGATATGGATTTGTCTTCTTTATGATAATTATATCCAAGACAACCGTTGAACCCCATCAGCTCACCACGTTTCATCTTCATCTTAATACCCATTTTAACATTATTTAATGCTTCATAGAGATTGAACGCCTCATCCTCATTGACGCACACCGTATATCTTGAATCCTGACCAAACATTCTGGTGTCATATTCCATGTGACCAAGCATCATTTCCGGGTGTTCTACAAAGTATGAATTTACTGCTATTCCATTGTCCGTATAACCCAAATGCACCCAGTCTGGTTGCACATCCATCTTTCTCTCCCGTTTTTGAAGAAACAAAATATCTGCAGTTACTTCTGTCCCTGCATTTCCTTTAAACGCTGTATTAGGAAGTCGAATTGCTCCCACAAGTTCCGCCCTCTCAGCCATATATTTTCGGATACTAGGATTACTTTTATCCAGTGTCCCTTTTGTAGTAATAACTGCTACCATACCACCTGGTCTTACTTGGTCTAACGCCTTAGCAATAAAATAATCGTGAATACGGAAATTCAATTTATTATACTTTGGATCAAAGAGCTTATAATCACCGAAAGGCACATTTCCAATGACTGCATCAAAAAAGTTATCCGGATAAGTTGTCTTTTCAAATCCAGTAATGCTAATCGTTGCTTTTTGATAGAGCTGTTTGGCAATTCTACCAGAAATACTATCAATTTCTACTCCATAGAGATTACATCTTTGCAATGGCGTAGGCAGACTTCCAAAGAAATTACCGATACCCATACTAGGTTCCAGCACATTTCCTCCCCGAGATCCAAATTGAACCAGTGCCTGATTTATGCAGCTTGCAATTTCTGGTGAGGTATAAAAAGCATTATTAACGGTTGCCCTTGCAGCAATATATTCATCCTCCGTCAATAATGCCTTTAACTCATCAAATTCTTTGTTCCAAGTTTCATTTCTCTCATCAAAAACTTCTGCTATTCCACCCCAACCTACATAATTAGCTAAAATCTTTTGCTCCTCTGGTGTCGCAAGTCTGTTTTCTGACTCTATCTGCTTTAACATGCTTCATTACGCTTAGCACTATGGTAACTTTCCGGCTCATCTGGAATGGCAAACGCATCTAATCCTTCTTCAGTTTCTACTTCTCGAAACTCCCCATCCATGATTTCATCTTTTTCAAAGGCATCCTCAATTGCATGTTCATCAAGTTTTTTCTGCTCTGGTAAATATTCTCCTGTTAAAATCAATGCACCTATTTCACGCTCTACCGCTGACCATGAAATATAGCCCTCTTTTTCACCTTCTGCATCTCTCCATTGAAGCCTAAGCCCCTTTGCGTGAAAACTGTCATAACCATGCAACCCATAACCTTCAAGTGGCCAACTCGCTCCACCTTGTCCATATTCCTTTTTTATGCGTTTGGCTCTTTCCGATGGTTCAGCTATCTCTTCAAAGATTTTGTAAACCCTTGTCATTCCTTCTGTAAATCCTGTCTCACGAAGAAGTGTCTGCACAATATAATCATGTGGAATATTTACTTCTTTTTGTGGCTGAATAAAAGTATATTTGTCTCATCAATAACACTAACTCTTTTTTCACATTCCTTATCAAACTTGCTTATTGGAATGTCAATGGAAACACTTACTGTTCCGTTTTTGTTTGTTTGAATACAAATGCTTATCTTACCTTCCATGTGTTACCTCCGTTTTTGCATAAAAATAGAGAGGTACAAGTTTTTGGCTTATACCTCTCGGTTAATTGTTTATTAAAATAAAATGATTGTGTGAAAATTTGTTCTATTAGACAAATTTGCAGTTACCTACATTTTGTTCATTTCAAATCCCATATCAAAAGCTGCTTTCAAATCTACTGGAAATTGATTCTGATGTCTATTCTTTTTAGCTTCTTCATTAAAACCTTCCATATGATACTTGCTGTAATCAGATACCTGTAGCGTATCATAAGAAGGATAAACCTTGACGCTTCCGTGTAGGAACATCTTCATAGTATTTTCATGAACAGATAGTGCAGATTTCATACTATTTTCATAATCTTCCTGCGTTCCATTCATTGTATATATGATGCCAACATCTACTTTTCCATCAAATGCGAAATAATCCCCGTCATAACTCAATGTGACGAATAGCAATCGCTCTAATAATGCTCGGTAGTGCGCAGTCGGCTCCCCAAAATAAATAGGCGAACCGATGATTAAGTTGTCTGCCTCAAGTATTTTGCTGATCACAGGTGAAAGGTCATCCTTCCAGAAACATTTTCCTTTTTCAGCACCTTTTGCTTTACAAGCCATACAGCTCATGCAACCATTAAAATGCAAATCATATAGGTCTATATATTCTACTTCTGCTCCCGCAGCTACTGCGCCTTTCATTGCTTCCTTCACCAACTGTGCCGTATTCCAGTTTTTTCTTGGGCTTGCATTAATCAAAATTGTTTTCATGATATTTTCCTCCTACTTCCTTATCACAAATATGTTACTGTTTCTTCAATTGGCAATCGATTATCATGTGCTCCGGGATATGGCTTTGAATTTTCCGCTGGGTAGCCGATTGGAAGAAGTGCCACCGGCTCCAGATAATCCGGTAGTTCAAAGGTTTCTGCCAGCACATTTTTGTCAAAGCCTCGCACCCAGCAAGAACCAATTCCTTCGTCAAATGCCTCCAGCATCATATGGGTGATGGCGATTGCTGCATCAATCGGACCGGAATTATGCCCGTCTTTTGCTTTCCACGATTCCCGGCTATCCGAACATATCAGCAGAACGGTGGGTGCATGAAAGCTATATGGAGTAATTGCTTTCACTTTTGCAAGTGCCTCATCACTTTGCAAAACAAAAATTCTCTGTGGCTGTTTGTTTGCTGCTGTAGGTGCAACTTGTGCTGCTCTGAGAATCCGCTTCATTTTTTCTTGTTCAATCGGCTTATCTGAATACTGTCTGACAGAATAGCGGCTCTCTGCCAATTCTAAAAAGTCTTTATACATCGAAAGATTCCTCCTTGTTTTGTTACATTCTAGTGATCATTGTTTCCATCGAGTTCTTTTTGCTGTGCATAGGATTACCCTCGTAGTCCTCTGTTCTGAAACCCAAATCTATAACGCCGACGGGAAGGATATTTTTCGGCACTTCAAAGATCTTCTGAACCTTCTCTGGTTCAAATACACCGAGCCATACCGAGTCAACACCCTCATTATAGGCTGACAAAAGCATATGGGTTGCAACGATAGAAGCATCGACCTCATAGGAAGATGCTCCATTCAAATCCAAAGCTACACTCTTATCCGCACAGACCATGAGTACGGTGGAGGCATTGTAACGGCATGGATGTGCCTCATCCATCTTCTTTAATGCATCCTCACTCTCCAGCACATACACTCTCTGCGGTTGACAGTTTGCAGCAGTCGGTGCAATGCGACCTGCTTCTAAAACGCTCTTCAGCTGTTCTTCAGATGGCTTTTTTCCATCAAACTTTCTAACGGTTTCCCGTTCCGTAATAACCTGTTTAAATTCCATACTTACCTTCCTTTCACACTGCCCTTGCAGCCTGTTATGTTAGTTAATTGATGCCCCTATGGCGTATGCCTCTTTTTCTTTCCCAGCTCCTAAGACCGTCCCCCAATTCTTCCACTTCATCATGTCTGTAAAGATAGAATAAAAGTCCAGAGACTGTTGATAGTAATCTCCTCGAGCCGTCATGATAAGTGCGGTTTCTTTGTTAAATCCCTTCCATCCTAGCTTATTGCACTCAGCATAAAGACGATCAATCACAATTTTCAGTTGCCCTGTGATTATTCCCCAGTACATAGGCGAAGCAAATACAATTACTTCAGCCCATTCTACAGCTTCATTAACCTGTATCATATCGTCCTTCTGAATACAATTACCACCGTTTTGACTACATGCCTCACAGGCAATACATCCCTTGATGTCCATCTCACTTATATAAAGATTCCTGACTTCATTGCCAGAAGTTTCTGCACCTTCCGTAAAAGCCTTTATAAGTGATGCAGTCTTTCCGTTTTTACGGGGCGAACCGTTCAAAATTAATATTCGTTTCATTTCACATTCATATAATCCAATTATATTTTATCAGGTGATTGGATTATATTTTCCTTTCTTAAATTTCATTATTGGGAAGCTAGTATGTTCCATGATTATCCCTGACCTTAATTTTTCTATTTATTCGTAATATAGTTATTTATAGATGCAAGCACAATTTCAAATGGAATCCCATGTACCACACAAGCTTCCTCAAGTGTTTCATTTATTGATGATGGACATCCAACACAATGCATTCCAGATTTTGTTAGTATATCTGCAATTCCCATATCATAATTCAACATCTGTCCCATAGTAGTTTCTTTCGTAATTATCATTGTCTTTATTTCTCCTATTTCTAATATTTTTTAATTTGTATAATATTTACTGTAATCATTTAGTTAAGTAATTTATAAATTCACGAGCAACTTTTACCTCCTTGCTTTTATTAGTACAATATGATATCATAGTCAATATATATTCCGTAGTTCGATTTTATATCGCGTAAACAAATATTTCAAGTACGATTATGAAAAATACCTAGTATTCTCAAAGATACCGCAAGGAGACTGATTATGAACAAATCCAATGACAACGAAGAAATACTCTGCCCCTGTTTAGTAGCCCAACGATTAATGCAAGGTAAATGGGCGATTATAATTATGTACTATCTAAGTAATGGTCCTATACGATTTAATGAACTTCAACGGCAAATGCCCAAAATGACCCACGCCACATTATCCAATCAACTAAAACAACTCGAATCAGAAGGTCTGATTATAAGAACTGAGTATGCTCAAATTCCTCCAAAAGTAGAATACAAACTAAGTGATATCGGTAAGGAATTCCAACCTGTTTTAGACAGCATTAATTTATGGGGGCAGAAATACATTGAATACATGAAATGCAAATAACCAATTTTCAAAACTTATTCTCTTTACTTTATCGTAATGGACTTATTACTGTAATCATGCAGATATTTGAAACTCTTATTCCGGCCGGAGAGATTTATGATAAAGCAACATCCTATTTGATGTCTTATTTTACTTATGGTTATTTTGGAATTATTTATCAATGGATAAGATACGACTTTGACGAAACACCAGAACAAGTTCGGCAGCATATTACAAATACATTTGGAATTAAAAAAACAGATTGAGGGAGATATCTTACCCCTTCATAATTTTAATGAATTGTGTTTGTGATATGATTTGTAACTACAATCATACCACAAACTTCTAATTCTTTTATCCACTTTTAGTCCATTATTGACCTAATTCTTTCCTCTTTCTTTCGGAAACATACCCCTAATCCACAAATAACACTCAACACACCAAGCCCAATCCAAATCCACGGATTTGTATCATCTCCTGTCTGTGGTAACTTCGGTTCTATCGGAACATTGCTGATTTCAAGTATCTGCTCAATTACTTTCGTCTTACCATCTTTATACTCAAATACCACTTCTCTCACTGTCTCATCAAGTATATACCCCTGCGGAGCTCCCACTTCTACCACATAGTAAGTGATTGCCTCCACATACTTACCATTTTTAAAAGTTGCAATATTCAGCTCCTTAGACTCTGCCTTTCCATTCTTGTCCGTAATCAGTATTTCAATAACCTTACCCTCTTTATCACGAATTTCAAACTTTGCCCCTGCTAATGCCTTACCAGAAACAGAGTCCTTTTTTTGAATAACAATCCCACCAACTGCCATTTCATCTTTCATCATTACTTTCTGAACTTTATCCGTTTCAGTCACTTCAAATTCCACATCAGTAGCAATGGCATAACCAAATGGTGCCGTCTCTTCTCTTAAAATATACTTACCAATCGGAAGTCTCTCTATCCTATGTGGCTCACCATTCGAAGTCCACTTCTCCACAAGATTTCCTTTTGAGTCAATAACCGATAACACCGCACCTTCTAACTCATTTTCACCCGTAATATCCGTCTTTGAAATCTCAACCTTAATCGGCTTATTTTTAAACTCGACTTCTACTTCAATAACACCAACATTTTCACCCTTATAAGAGGCATCCACATCAAATACTTTCTTCGATTTCACATATCCTTTTGGTGCTTCTAATTCCTTCACATAATACTTTCCAAGCGGAAGATCAGATACAAAAGTTACGTTCCCCTTCTTTCCTGTCACAGCTTTTTCAATCTGTGTATCCGCTTTCACAATGACTTTTCCTTCTTTATTTACAATATCTTCTTTTGCAAATAAACCAAACACTGCGCCTTCTAATACCTTGCCCATTTCCGCATCTTTCTTCGTTACACCAATCTGTACCTTCTGTCTTTCATTGCTTACATTCATTCCCGCATAGACCACCTTCGTGTGCTGATCCACATAAGATAAATCCGCTTCTATCGGTGTAGCATCTAATACAAATCCATCAATAGTTGCTGTTTCCACCACATAATATTTACCCAGTGGCAAGTCATAGATACTTGCAATACCATCTTTATTTGTAACAATAGTTGCCACAAGCGTATCTTTTTCATAGTAGACATGACCTAGTCTGTCCGCACTCACAATATCCTCAGCCGCATACACCTCAAACGTTACTCCAGCATCTTTCTTCACAATACGAAGCTTTGCTGTAAACTCACGATCCAAAAATACCCTCCAAGTCTGCGGTTTTGTCGGATTATTCTCTGTAATTTTAACTTCAAATGGCTTGATTGTTTTCATATTGTGTGGTGTCACTGTTTCTAATATCACATACGTTCCATAAGGTATTGGAATGGATACCGCATATCCTTTTTCATCTGAAAAAATGGTTGTTTTTCCATCTTCACCAATAATAATAGGTGTCGCCTTGCTATAATCATAGCTACCATCTTCTTTTACTGGTAACGCAGATTTCAAATATGCCGTAAACCCTGCCCCTTTCAAAAGAGGAGCTTCTGTATCATCTCCATTACCAGATACCTTAATTAACTGAAATACGGTGCTTGCGTTTCTGAAATAGAATAACTGTTTGCAATTGGAATATCTACTCTGTATGAAACTTTTCCATCTGCACCTGTTGTCACGGTCTGCAATGCCGTACCTTTTGTCACAATCATTTGCCCAGCATAGTTTTTAATATCATTTTCTGCATAAAGTGTATATGTTCCACCCTTTAATAAATTTCCTGTATCAGAATCCTTTTTTGCTACAGAAATCTCTGCTTTCTGTCTGCTATCAATGTTGGATTTTCATCCAACTTCGTCACAACTTGTGACGAAGTTAAATCTCTTCTCTTTCCCTGCTGTTTAATAGCCTCTAATTTCATCTGGTAAGCAAACGCCTTCTCACTTGGCTTAATATGCTCTCTCTGCAAATTGCTATCAACCATCGCAATAACCGCTTGGCAATCGTCAAGATTACGAACAATAACAGGCACCTCTGTCACCCCAGCCCATTCACATGCCGCCTTTCTTCTATGTCCTGAGATTAATTCATACCCTTCTCCATCTGGATTAGGTCTAGCAAGCAGTGGAACAAGGACTCCATCTTTCTCTATACTCTGCATCAGTTCAAACAGCTCTGTATTCGTCTCTACCTTAAATGGATGATCCTTGAAATTTACCAACTCATTTAGCTTCAAAGACTTGATTTCATCCACCTGCATATTCATATTACTTTCTGTTATAACCTCTTCTTTTGAAGAAGAACATTCCTTCTTTTTTGCACCCATTTTCGTATCCACATCCTTTCAACAAATAAATTTTTCAAACAAAAAAGAGACCGCTCATTCTCATTTAGCTTGAAAATGAACGGTCTCACGACTTATTCCTATTTAGTTGAATAACGAAAATATTAACCTTACTTTGATGTGTTTCCTGACTCCATATCAAGAACCACTGACACGTTTACTCCATCCGAAATCGCTTTTTTATAGGTTTTTCTATCACTTTGGTCAAACCGATAAAACCTCTCAAAGTGCCTAAAATCAAGGATTTTTAGGAATCTTTCCGGTGTAGTAGTACCACTGTTTCCACATGCACCCCCTGCGGAAACATATCCACCGCACACCCCTTCACCACCTCATACCCCCTCTTCGTCAGCACCTCCAAATCCCTCGCCAAACTCGTCGGCTTACACGAAATATACACAATCCTCTCCACCCCAT
>NZ_JAVBNS010000285.1:0-5352 GCF_031551385.1 Anaerosporobacter sp. | reverse complement strand
TATTAAAAAGCTCGATGAAGATTGTAATTCTTCCAACGAAGATTTACTTGCGGTAAATGCAAGTGTCGAATCTTTGCTACGAACATTGACCGAAGCTCAACTTGTATTAAAAGGTAAAATGCAGAGTGTATTAGATACAATGCATAACGGCATAGGGCCTACTGGACCTACTGGAGCAAGCGGAAAGCGAGGATGTGCGGGTTCAAAAGGAGCTACTGGAAAGCAAGGGCCAACTGGTGCAACTGGACGCGACGGAAAATGTCAAAATTCATTTCTTTCTCTAACGGAAAAATGTCCGAATTTCAAATGGGGTTGTCATTCTCCATTCTGTTGGGATACCCAATTTGTATGTGGAAAACCAAGGGCTTGTCTTGACAACTGTGATAATAGTCGGATTCAATTAAAAGGAAATACCGTATATAAGCTTTCCTTTTCGATACCATTAATTGGAATGTGCCAAACGAAAAGTAATAAACTACATGTGGGAGTGACTTTATGTTCAGATAATGTTGCTCGAAATATTTATAGTTTTTCCAAAATTAATGTAAATCCTACGCAGTTTCCATTAACATTGCTTGGTAACGATATATTTTTCTCTACCCAAAATTGTTGTGAGCCAATATCTCTAACATTTGAATTACATTCACCAACACAAGTAATTGTTCAGAATGCCCGTTGTTCTATTACTGTAGTTGATTGTCTATAAATACAAGCACAGGAAACTCTTTTTAACAGTAGGGGTTTCCTGTCTATAATATAAACAGAGCAAACCACTTATAACAGGAATACGACCACTTATCGATATCCTGTTTTCTTTTTATAAATTATTAACTATAATAAAGATAGTTGAAGGATAATAAATGTAAAGGTAAACATGCAGCTCAAGGGTTCTTTCAACCATTACTTATATGAGCAGTATCACAAACTCTCTTGTGGTATGCATGGGGATAAGGCATGAAAATCAAGTTAATAATCGATCCAAAGTACAAAGATACACAAATTCATATTTGCAGTAAACATCATACTCCTGAAATTACGAAATTGTATCAATTAATTGAAGCGACTATAAATGCGAATATTACTGCCTACATGGATGATAAGGTTTGCATATTATGCAGTGCCGATATTATTCATATCTACACACAAGATTTAAAAGTATATGTAGCCACTATTGATGGTGTCTATCGTTTGCATCAACGGTTGTATGAGATGGAGGAAGTACTGGATAAGAACTATTTTATACGAATCTCTAATTCAGAAATCGTTAATGTTAGAAAAATCAAACGTATGGATACAAGTTTAACAGGTACAATTCGTATGTATCTTGATTGTGATAGAGAAGCTTACGTTTCTCGCAGATATATAAGTAAAATTAAGAAAGCATTAGAAATTTGAGGTGATTAAACATGTTAAAAAAAGGACTCTATAGAGGTATCAATAGTTTTATGTACTCCATTGCTATTAATATTTTATTAGCAACACTGCTAATGGCTATTGTAAATAAATCAAATTTTCTCCCGATTACACCAACTTTTGCCGCCAGATTTTCTTCTAAGAGTATGGCTTTTCTTGTTCAATGTATCTTAATCGGTATCACAAGTGCAGCCTTTGGGTTTTGGTCAATCCTTATGGAATATACCCATATTAGTCTACTGTTACAAAGTATTCTGTATTTTATACTAACAGCAATCGTTTGGATACCCGTTGCCTGCTTTTGCTGGGATTTTGGATCAAATGCTTTTTCCTTTATTACAATCACTACAAGTTACGTAATCTCCTATATTGTTACATGGGCAGTTCAATATCACATGTGCAAAAAATCTATTCTACAAATCAACAAAAAACTTGAGGAAATGAGAAACGAATAAGTTATTAGCCATTAAAATCTTATTTTAAATTAACAACCTATCTTAAATGGGAGTGATTCGTATGAAGAATGCAATCGTAATAAATCATTTACAAAAGAGCTTTGGCAACAACGTGGCTGTAAAAGATAGTAGTTTCGAAGTGGAAGAGGGGATTCTATTCTCTTTACTGGGCGTTAATGGCGCAGGGAAAACAACTACAATACGTATGTTAACTGGCTTATCTAAGCCGACTGCAGGGGATGCTTCTGTAAACGGTTATAGCATCCTAACAGAACTAGACAAAGTAAAAGCAATCACCAATATTTCTACACAGGAGACTGCAATTGCTCCAAACCTTACCGTTGAAGAGAATTTATTGTTTATCGCCCGAATCTATGGTATGTCAAAACAAGACAGTACGAAACGTGTTGAACAAATCATACAGCAGTTTTCCCTTGAAGAGATTCGCAAGGCGAAAGCAAAGACATTGTCTGGCGGCTGGCAGAGAAGACTTAGTATTGCAATGGCTCTAATCAGCAATCCTAAAATACTTTTCTTAGACGAGCCTACTCTAGGTCTTGATGTTTTAGCAAGAAAAGAACTCTGGAAGATAATCAAATCACTAAAAGGGAAGATAACCATTATATTAACAACACACTATATGGAGGAAGCCGAAAGCCTCTCCGATCAAGTCGCCGTTATGGTTGATGGGGAAGTTCGTGCATGTGGTACAGTATCACAACTAAAAGAAATGACAAGACAAGCCTCTTTAGAAGATGCATTTATCTCAATCGCAGAAGGGAATGTATAAGTAAAAACATCTATATTTATTAGAAGAGGAGTGGTTTTATGAAGAGTATCATTTTTGCAAAACGAACATTAACAGAGATTTTAAGAGATCCTTTAAGCTATATCTTTTGTCTTGGATTTCCTTTGCTTATGTTGATTCTTATGTCCATCATTAACGAAAGTATTCCAGCCGAAGCGAATATGGATGTATTTCAGATTCAAAACCTCGCACCAGGTATTGCTGTATTTGGCTTAACTTTCGTAATGTTATTCACATGCCTACAAGTATCCAAAGATCGCGCTACAGCATTCTTAATCCGTCTCTATGCTGCACCAATTAAGTCACATGAGTTTATTATCGGATATACCTATCCTGTAATCCTGATAGCAGTGATACAGTCATTCATCACGTTCCTATCTGCAATCGTAATTGGAGCAGTTAACGGATATTCTTTTCACTTAATTAATATTGTTATTTGTGTACTTGTTTTACTTCCGTCTGCCTTCTTATTCATTGGATTCGGTTTATTCATTGCAACGTTATTAAGTGAGAAAGCAGCACCTGGCATTTGCTCTATCCTAATTACCGCCTCTTGTATGCTTGGTGGCATCTGGATGGATGTTGATGCAATTGGCGGGACGTTAGCAAAAGTTTGCAAGGCGCTTCCTTTTTACCATGGTGTATCAGCCGCTCGTATGGCTATCAGTGGTCATTATCATGAACTTTTGAAACCACTTGTGATTATTAGTGTTTATGCAGTTGTGATTTATCTTCTTGCTGTTTTCTTATTCAAGAGGAAGATGCAGAGTGATGTGAGCTAAGGTGATTTTGAGCATTCTTAGTTATTTTACAAGCGAACCTTAGATAGACTAGGCGTTCTCTCCATGAACAATTTTTGCGAATATTCATTATTTTTCTTATATTTGTCTGTTTTCATTGTCAAACACCTCATAATACGATAAAATTAATGTAATTATATGTTGGAGGTATCTTCATTATCTACCAAACTTTAACTACAGGGGGATTTATCATATTATGAAGTCTAATTTTACAGAGGAACAAGCGTTAGCAGAAGCAAATAAATCAAAAAAAGTTAAAAGACGAATTAATAAGAAGAAAGCATTTGCCATTGGTATTCCAATATTCTTAGTAAGTTTCTTTATCATTTCATTTATTGTTGATTGGTTTATCTATAATTCTCAATTTACGCATTCGGATGTGCTCGATACCGCCCTTTATGGTGGTTACTTTTATACTGATTTTGCAGACGAATACGACCAACGAATTGTTACCTTCCCATCTGGCGACAACAAGTTAACTGGTTACTTATATGGTGAAGATAGTAACAAAGCGATTATCGTTGTTGCACATGGTATTGGCGGTGGGGCTGATTCCTACTTTGCACAGGAGAAGCATTTTATTGATAATGGGTATTGTGTATTTGCATACGATTGTACTGGTAGCTATATGAGTGAAGGCAAAACTACAACTGGATTTCCACAATCTGTCCTTGACCTTCATGCCGCACTCACTTGGCTAGAAGCACAAGATAATTTTAATAATCTACCTGTATTGCTTTTTGGTCATAGCTGGGGTGGTTATGCTGTAACAAATGTCTTGAATTATAACCATGATATTGCAGCAGTAGTAAGTGTTGCCGGGGTAAACAGTGCGTTTGAAATTGTTAATAACGAAGTTGTTGATATGATGGGTGTTTTTGGATACACACAAAAACCTGTATTAAATCTTATGCAAATAATAAAATTCGGTAAAGCGGCTACATTTACTGCCGTAAACGGTATTAATAAAGCTGATATCCCTGTTCTCATTATACATGGGGAAGATGATACCGTTGTACCTTATAAAACTTGTTCCATTATTGCGCATAAAGACAAGATTACGAATCCGAATGTTTCTTATATTACAACAACTGGGGTACATGGAGCACATAGTTCCCTGTTCTGGTCAGCAAAAAGTTTGGAATATGTAGATGCTGTAAATGAAGAGTATGCTAAATTATATGAGCAATATGATAATGACCCACCGTATGAAGAGAGAGTCAAATTCATAAGTACTGTAGATGATGATGTTATGGCGGAATTGAATGCGGAGTTGTTCAATTCAATTGATTCCTTCTTTGAGAAGGCACTTGACGCTACGAAATAGGATTTAGGAAAAAGACCCATAAGGAAATCAAATTGAGATATGTGCTGTTATACCAGAAGATTGATGAAAAGGATATTCCAAAAATAAGAGAAGCATTTGATTAATATATCAATAAAGTCAGCCGAACATAGGAACATAAAGTTAGGAAGAGGAATTGAGATGGTAAAACAGAAAAAACAGTCGACCACTGAAAAAAGAGAGAATCGTCTTCGTAAGGCAAAACAGTGGATTACGACATACAATGGTACACCAAAGAAGATTACCAGCAATTATAAAAAAAGATTTCATGTTGATGTAATGACGGCAGTGAAGGATTTACAGGCAATCGGTGTAGAATTTACACAGGAGTATCTTGATGCAGTAAAGAAAAGTGAAGAAGCAAGGCTCCGTCAACTCCATTTGCAGAAAGAAAAGAAACGCCAACAGGAACTCGATGATATTTATGCTGATTCGGATGATAATTTTGCATTTATAGCCGGATATACATCAGGTGGTGCGCCTTATGGGATTACATGGGATGAACTTGGAATAGAGCCATATGCTCCTTAT
>NZ_JAVBNS010000113.1:0-9323 GCF_031551385.1 Anaerosporobacter sp. | reverse complement strand
AAATCCATTGTTATATAATTTCGCATTGATAATAGCATCAATGGTAAGTTCTTTTCGGATACCATTGCATTCAACAAGAATGGTATCGCCGACTTTCTTATCTGTATCTTTTACTAATGCAGTTGTTAAAATAATACCGTTAGAATCCGATTTGAAGTTTTGTAAATCTTTTTCATAGGCATTGCTATCGAGTTTTAGGTAAGCATTATAGTTACTATAGGAATCAAGTTCAATCCCCTCGAAAGGAACTGCTATTTGTTTTTCCATATCATCACTGAAATAAAGAGTTGCATATTGCGAATCAATATAATTTATGTCTTCCTCTTTAATACCTAAATCAAGAAGTTGTTTTGTTAACTGGTCTGTTACACTTTGCTCTTCATTTTCACGAATTGTTGAGATATTATCGATGCTAATATCAAAATTCATGTCCTCATATGCATCTACGACAACATCAATAGCACTATCTGCAACAGAAGTAATTGCAAGAATAGACAAAATCGAAATAACAATAAGTGTTATATTGTTAAGTAATATCTTAGAAGTACGAAGGTTATTTGTTGCAAAGAATAGGGATTTATTCTTTCCGCGGATTAATCTGCTTAAAGCGATTGATAGCAAATCAATTAGTTTTGGATAAGCAAGTATTGTTCCAATAAGGGAAAGAATAAGCAGTATTGGTGATGCATTAACAGCAAAGTCTCCACCGAACCAATATATAAGTAAAGAAACGGCGATGAAACTACATCCGATTATAAATTTGCCATATCCTAGACTCATAGAAACACGAACATCGTTAAGAATGACATCTTTCACTTGCAATTTACCAATTTTACGAACCGGTAAGTAGGAAGATAGCAGTGATAGTAAGACGGCAAATATTGTACCTGCAATGAGGTATTGAGGTTTTATACTTGCGTGTTCATAGATGCCGTATTTTTTCAAAGGAGACAGTGCTCTTGTAATAACATTCAAAGCAATAATTCCGAGAATACTACCAAACAGTGCACCAATGATTCCATAGAAGAAGCTTTCTAAACGTAAGATAAACTTTACCTTTCCCGTTGTAGCCCCTTGACTTAAAAATGTGCCAATCGTAGTTAAACGCTCTGTTATAATAAGTTTGAATGTACTATAGATAATAATAGAGCTCATGGTAACTACGATAATGAGCATTACATATAGAATGCTACTAAAACTAGAAAGTTGATCCTTAATGCTGTCCATATCAAAAAGTTTTGATATCGTAAAATCTTTGTTTGCTTCTTGGAAGGATTCGATTGCTTTGTCAACATTACCATTTAAAGCTTTCGCAGTAATAAAGTTGTATTGCCCTTCTACGCCGAGTTCTTCAGCAAGATAGGAATAGGGAAGAAACATAGCAAAAGAATTTACCGTATCATTATAGAAAACACCGTCTGGTGCGGAGATTGCTGCGATTGTTAATTCCTTTGAAGCACCCGCGATAACGATGGTAAAGCTGTCACCTACATTTAAATTTCGCTCTTTAGCAGTTCGATCTGATATGATACAAGAGTTATTATTGAATGTATCAAGATTACCTTGTGTTAACTGCTCAAGTGGAATCTGAGAACTCTCTCTAGCTCGTATCGTTATAGAACGTGTTGTTTCGTCAGCGGTGTCGATGTTGTCTGTTATCATTCCCATAAGAGTGATTTCTTTTAGAATGCTATCTGCTTCAACACCAGATTCATTTAGGTTGTCACAAGCAAAAAAGGATAGCCCTTTTTCTGTAGGTTCAATTACTAAGTCCTGCTCTTCATAACAGGCAAGTGTAGGTTTTAACATGCTATCAAGAATGATATCAATTAAACCAGAACTTGTTACGACAAGCCCCGTACTCATCGCAATTGCAATAAGCAGTAGTAAGAACCGTCCTTTCTTTTCCGTCATACTTTTAAGTACGTATTTTATAAAGATTTTCATATACACTCTCCTCACTCGTTTAAAATGTTTAATGTAGTGCACTAACGTGCTAACTACTCAAAATTATACCAATTTCAGTAAGAACTACCAGTGTGATTTGTCATGAATTTGGTTATAAAAGCATTAGAAAAATATTATAAAAGTAATAATTAGGATATGACAAATGTAACATAATAGGGTGGATGGAATCGGAAAATTGTGTTATGCTATAAGTACATTACATACTGTATACAAGGTTATAGGGGGAGGATGTTACTGTGGATCGAACAAAATTACGCTATCTTGAGCAATTATCTGAAATATATCCAACAATAGGGAAGGCATCAACGGAAATCATTAATCTTCAATCGATATTGAATCTACCAAAGGGAACGGAACATTTCTTATCGGATATTCATGGGGAGTATGAATCTTTTTCCCATGTGCTTCGAAATGGTTCAGGAGCAATACGCATGAAGATAGATGAAGTGTTTGGGCATACGTTAGGAACAAGTGAGAAATCGGCATTAGCAACTTTGATATATTATCCAAAAGAAAAGATTGAACTTGTAAAAAATGAGGAAGCGGATATGATGAATTGGTACCGAATTACATTATATCGCTTGATTGAGATTTGTAAGAAGGTATCGTCAAAGTATACGAGGTCGAAAGTTCGTAAGGCATTACCAGCAGATTATGCATATGTTATTGAGGAATTGATTACAGAAAAACCAGAGATATCAAACAAGGAAGCCTATTACGAAGCGATAGTAAATACAATTCTGGAGATTGGGTCAGCGGAGACATTTATCGTAGCTATGGCAGAGTTAATTCAACGACTTGTTATTGACCATTTGCATGTAATAGGAGATATCTTTGACCGTGGGCCAGCTCCACATCGTATTATGGATAAGTTGTGTAGATATCATTCTTTGGATATTCAATGGGGAAATCATGACGTTTTGTGGATGGGTGCAGCAGTTGGTCAGATGGCATGTATTGCAACAGTTTTAAGAAATTGTTTACGTTATGCAAATTTTGATATACTAGAAGATGGATACGGAATTAATCTGCTTCCATTTGCAACATTTAGTATGGAAGTTTATGATAAAGATCCTTGTACCTGTTTTAAGATAAAAGACAAACCAAATGCAAGTATACGTGAGACACAGATAGAAATGAAGATGCATAAAGCTATAACAGTTATTCAGTTTAAATTAGAGGGACAGTTGATTCAAGACAGAGCAGAATTTGGTATGACAAATAGATGCTTGCTCTCGTGCATTGATTACGAGAAAGGGATTATTCGCATTGATGGTAACGAGTATGCAATGAATGATATGAATTTCCCAACGATTGATCCAAACGACCCATATAAATTAACTCCTCAAGAAGAGGAAGTTATGAAAAGACTGGAATATTCTTTTCGACATTGCGAGAAGTTACAACGTCATATGCAGTTGCTATTGAAGAAAGGAAGTCTGTATAAAGTATTTAATGGAAACCTATTGTACCATGGTTGTGTACCTTTGAATGAAGATGGCAGTTTTAAAGAGGTAAATGTATTTGGTAAATATCTTAGTGGAAAAGCCTTGTTTGATGAGTTAGAATCGTATGTAAGAAAAGCATTCTTTTCCTTAGAGCAAACAGAGCAACAAAGAGGAAGTGATATTCTTTGGTATCTATGGAATGCACCAGATTCACCTCTGTATGGAAGAAACAAGATGGCAACGTTTGAACGGTATTTTTTAAGTGAAGAAGAGATAAAGAAAGAGCCTAAGAATTCATATTTTAAATTGATTAATAAGCCGCAGATTGCTGAGAAAATCATGAAGGAATTCGGTTTAAAAGGAGAGAGAAACCATATTATTAATGGTCATGTTCCTGTTCATCAAAAGGCAGGAGAGAAACCAGTAAAATGTGATGGCAAAGTACTTGTTATTGACGGAGGATTTGCAAAGAGTTATCAGAGTCAGACTGGTATTGCTGGTTATACTTTGATCTATAATTCCTATGGATTAATATTGACAGCACATGAGCCGTTTGTATCTTTTGAGATAGCAGTTAGGAAAGAGATGGACATTGTATCAACAAGAGAGCTAGTTGAATCAAGTAAAAGGCGTGTTCTAGTAGGTGATACTGACAATGGAAAACGGATACAAGAAAAGATTTCAGATTTGAAAACGTTAATAGAAGCATACCGCCTAGGTGTAGTTGCTGAGAAGGAACGGTGAAAAACTTGACAGAAACTCTTTTAGATGAATTAAAAAAAATCACACCAGAGGAAAGTCGTATATTATCTGGAGAAGCTGAGATTGAGAAAACATTGTATATGTCATCTGAGAATAATATTGTGGATGCAAAGAAACTATTAGAGGCAGGAAAATTGATTCAGGTGCGTACTCATACACGATTTGTACATTTTCCAGAGCATACGCATAATTATATTGAAGTGATTTATATGTGTTCTGGAAGTACGCATCATGTAGTAAATGGAGAGCATGTTGTACTTCAGCAAGGGGAACTCTTATTTTTGAATCAAAAGGCAACACAGGAGATTTATCCAGCAAGAGAGAATGATATCGCGGTTAATTTAATTATTCTTCCGGAATTCTTTGATTATGGGTTAAAGATGATGGAGGAAGAGGAAAATCTGCTCAGGGATTTTATTGTGGATTGTCTGCGTGGAGAGAATGAATCATCAGGATATCTGCATTTTAAAGTGGCAGATATCCTGACGATTCAGAACCTTGTTGAAAATCTAATTTGGACAATTGTTAATGAGCAACCAAATAAGCGCAGCATTAATCAGATTACGATGGGATTATTATTCCTACAACTTATGAACCATATGGATAAGATGGAAACCGATGATAGCAGTGGACAACAGAAGTTAGTTATTACAGTTTTGAGTTACATTGAGGAACATTACCGAGAAGGTGAATTAACAGAATTAGCAGACAGTCTTCATTATGATATCTACTGGTTGTCAAAAGAGGTAAAGAAACGAACAGGTAAGACCTATACGGAATTAGTACAGACAAAACGTTTAAACCAAGCGGCATATCTACTGAATACAACATCGATGTCTGTAATGGATGTGGGTATGGCAGTAGGCTATGAGAATATCAGTTATTTTCATAAAATATTTCAAAAGCGGTTTGGTGTGACACCAAGAATATATAGAGTGAATGGCAAATAAGGACACTTTTTTAAACAAAAGGTGTTCTTTTTTTGTGCTCAGAAAATGGCTACAATAATGTCATAGATACATCTAGGATTCAGGTGTCAAAAGGTTTGTTTTCTCTTTCGGATGAATACTAGGAAATATTTATTCATTTGTAGGTAATTAGTGTACTTGTGTAGGATACATTTTCAATGCAAAACTTTGATATGTCTTAATAGCTTCTTCGCTGCTGTCCTATAATACGAAACACGCTACACACCTAAGTACTTCTAAGTGTGTATGGACAGTTATTGAAAATTTACGGAAACGCCTTCGATTCGGCATCCTGCCTCAGCTCAGGCTGGCTCGGCGTCCATGCCTCGCCTTCCTAGACTGTGAATATACACACTAAGAAGTACTATAGGTGTTTCGCTACCGTTTCTTAATTTTAGGACAGCAGCGAAGAAGCAAGATAAGTATTGAAGTTTTGCATGTCTATTATATTGGTACACAAGTACAGGTAACTTGATGAATGAATAAATATTACCTAGTATTCATTGGGAAGGTTATTCTTAACCTTTTGACACCCGAATCCTAATAAATACATCGTAAGAAAAGGAGGGGCAACAATGAATCGCTATTATCTGGCAATTGATATAGGTGCATCGAGCGGACGTCATATACTAGCACATATGGAATGTGGCAAAATGGTTTTAGAAGAAATCTATCGTTTCCCAAACGGTATGATAGAGCAGGATGGAGAGCTTGTTTGGGACATTGATACCTTGTTTGAAGAGATAAAATTAGGAATGAAGAAATGTAAGGAGATGAACAAAATTCCTGTAAGTGTTGGAATTGATACTTGGGCGGTGGATTTTGTACTTCTTGATGAATTAGATAGACGTATGGGAAATGCAGTTGCTTATCGAGATACACGAACAGAGGGAATGGATGAAGAAGTATATCAAATCATTTCAGAAGAAGGACTTTATGAAGTGAGTGGCATTCAAAAGCAGATATTCAATACAATCTATCAATTGATGGCACTTAAAAAGAAACATCCAGAACAACTTATAAAAGCAAAGAAACTGCTTATGATACCAGATTATTTTCACTATCTGCTTACTGGTAAGGCAGTCACTGAATATACGAATGCAACAACAACACAGCTTGTTAGTCCAGAGACGAAAACATGGAATTGGGATTTGATTAAAAAACTCGGCTATCCAGAAGAGATTTTTCAGGATATTCAGATGGCAGGTACAGAGCTTTCGAATCTGTCTGAGCAGATACAACAAGAGATAGGATATGATTGCAAAGTGATTCTTCCAGCAACACACGACACAGCATCTGCAGTTGTAGCAGTACCTAGTAATCAGGAACATAACTTGTATATCAGTTCAGGGACATGGTCTTTGATGGGAACGGAGTTGTTAGAAGCGAATTGTTCACCAGTGAGTAGAGAACATAATTTTACAAATGAAGGTGGATACAATTACCGTTATCGCTATTTGAAAAACATTATGGGACTTTGGATGATTCAGTCTGTAAAGAGAGAAATTGCAGAAAATCTTAGCTTTGGTGAGATTTGTGATAGGGCATCAAAAAGTACGATTACATCCATTGTCGATTGCAATGATAAGCGTTTCCTAGCACCTTTTAATATGACAATAGAGGTACAAAATGCTTGTAGAGAGTCAGGACAACAAGTACCAAAAGATATCTCGGAAGTTGCAGCAGTAGTTTATAACAGTTTAGCAATATGTTATGCACATACGATGAAGGAAATTGAAGATATTACAGGTGTAAATTATGACAGGATTCATATTGTTGGTGGTGGCGCGAATGCAGAATATCTGAATCGTCTGACTGCAAAATTCACACGGAAAAAGGTCTATGCAGGGCCTACAGAAGCAACTGCGATTGGAAATATTACGACACAGTTGATTGCGTTTGAAGAGCTTACGGATTTGCAAGGGGCAAGAAAATGTATATATGAGTCATTTGCGATTTCAGTATATTAGGACGAGGATATCAATTTTAAAATCTCCTCAAGTAATGTGTGTTGGCGGGTCAATATGTGTTTTTGGTGCACAGTCGTAACCTGAAGTACGTAGTTTGGAATAGTTACAATAAAAATAAAGGAGAACAAACATGACAAATAAAGAAAGATATGAATCAGCGAAAGAAATATATAAAAGCATCGGCGTAGATACTGATGCAGCAATTGCAAAATTAGCAGAAATTCCAGTATCCCTTCATTGCTGGCAAGGCGATGATGTAACAGGATTTGACCACGAAGGGCCATTAACAGGAGGAATCCAAACAACTGGTAACTATATAGGAAAGGCAAGAACGCCAGAAGAATTAATGCAGGATATGGACGAGGCAATCCGTTTAATGCCAGGGAAGAAAAAATTGAATTTACATGCTTGCTATGCAATATTTGAAGATGGTGAATATGCAGACCGAGATAAGTTAGAGCCGAAACATTTTGCAAAATGGGTTACATTTGCAAAGGAAAGAGGAATGGGAATTGACTTTAATCCAACATTCTTCTCACATGAAAAAGTGAAAGATGGGCTTACGTTATCAAGCCCAGATGAAGAGACTAGAAAGTTTTGGATTGAGCATGGAAAAGCGTGTATTCGTATTTCGCAGTATTTGGCAAAGGAAACAGGAGTACCATGTGTTATGAATATATGGACTGGTGATGGTTACAAGGATATTCCAGCAGACCGAATCGGACCAAGAATGCGTTATAAAGATTCGATTGAACAGATTTTGTCTGAGTCATTTGATAAAAACCTAGTGAAACCTTGTGTAGAATCAAAGGTATTTGGAATTGGTGTTGAGTCTTATACAGTAGGTTCGGCAGAATTCACATTGAGTTTTGCAGCAACACATGATGGTTGTCTTCCTTTGATGGACAATGGACATTATCATCCAACAGAAGTTGTTTCTGATAAAATTCCAGCATTATTATGTTACTATCCAGAAATTGCACTTCATATTACAAGACCAGTACGTTGGGATAGTGATCATGTTGTACTGTTTGATGATGAGACAAAAGAAATGGCAAAAGAAATTGTTCGTTGTGAAGCGTTAGAGCGTGTGCATATGGCACTTGATTATTTTGATGCAAGTATCAATCGTGTATCAGCATGGGTTGTAGGATTCCGTAGTTGGCAGAAAGCTCTTTTAAATGCACTTTGTACACCGAATGAAATGCTTAAAAAACTTCAAGAAGAGAATCGTCTGACAGAGCTTATGATGATGCAGGAAGAACTAAGATTATACCCATTCGGAGATATATGGGCAGAGTATTGCAGACAATGTAATGTTGCAAGTGATAAGAGTTGGTTTGAAGAAGTACAACGATATGAAGAGAATGTATTAGCAAAACGTTAGAAACGTATTGAATAGTTACAATTAAATTAGAATAACGGAGGAAGAATAAAATGAAGTTTTTAGACACAGAATTTGTACAAGGATTTATTCGTATGGCGAATGATGGTTGGGAGCAAGGTTGGCATGAAAGAAATGGTGGAAATCTTTCTTACCGCGTGAAACCAGAAGAAGTGGAATTAGTAAAAGAGCATTTTAATGCAGGAGAATGGCAACCAATTGGAACAAGTGTACCGAAATTAGCAGGCGAATACTTTCTTGTGACGGGAAGTGGAAAATATTTTCGTAACGTTATTATTAAACCAGAAGATTCAATCTGCATGATTGAATTAGATGAAAGTGGAGAAAACTATCGTATTGTATGGGGACTTGTAAATGGAGGAAGACCAACTTCTGAATTGCCATCTCACCTTATGAATCATGAAGTGAAGATGCTTGAAACAGACGGCAGATATCGTGTTATCTACCATGCACATACAACGAATGTAATTGCACTTACATTTGTACTTCCACTAAAGGATGAAGTATTTACAAGGGAATTGTGGGAAATGGCAACAGAGTGTCCTGTTGTATTCCCTAGTGGAATCGGTGTTGTTCCATGGATGGTTCCGGGAGGAAGAGATATTGCAGTTGCGACAAGTAAATTAATGAAAGAATATGATGTTGCAATCTGGGCACATCATGGAATGTTTGCAGCAGGCGAGGATTTTGATTTAACATTTGGTTTGATGCATACGGTTGAGAAATCGGCTGAAATTCTAGTAAAGATGTTATCTATGCAACCAAATAAATTGCAGACAATTAAACCAGAGGAATTCCGCGA
>NZ_JAVBNS010000182.1:0-4881 GCF_031551385.1 Anaerosporobacter sp. | reverse complement strand
AGAAAGGATATAATCAATTTCTTGACCCTTTGACAAGACATTCCCCAATTCTTCAAGCTCTTTTTCTGCTGTCTTCAAGTTCTTTTTTAATTGTTTATAAAATCGACGTTCAGATTCTCTTTCTGACATGGTAACATTTTGATGAGCAATTTCAGCAATGTGCTCATCAGTAAGTATATCTCGACAATGATTTATAACAAAATCTTCAAGAGGTTGTTGAGGTATATATTTCCATTCACGTTTACAAATACGATCACTGCATTTATAATAGTGATATTTTTCAGATGTATGAGACGTGCCTGTGTAGCCATACATCAAATTTTCGCAAACGCCACAATATAGTTTCCCTGTGAGTAAATAGTTATATCTAGTTCCTTTTGTTCCTCGTACACGCTTACGTCTAAGATGGACACGTTCCCATATTTCATCACTAATAATACGTGGTATACGGTCAGGTATTTCAATATCTTTGTAAATGTAACAGCCAGTATATCTTTTATTATCAATAATTCCATTGAAAGCGTTCTTTGTAAAAGGTCTTCCTCTCGATGTTTTTAATCCTCTTTCGTTCAGCTCATCAATGATATCTTTCATATTCATACCATCAGCATATTTCTCAAAGATCATTTTTATTATCGGTGCGGTGTTTGGGTCTATAACATATTCCTGTCTTTCAATTTTAAATCCGGTTGGAACAGCACCACCAACAAATAAACCTTTTTCAGCTGTCTTTCTCATTCCATCGGTTACACGTTCGGCTGATTGTTCGCTAAAAAGTTGGTTTAAAGCGACAACCACAGATTCCTGAAAGCGACCTGTCGCTGAATCTTCATAGCGTTCTTTTACAGCGAGCAATGCCACATTGTTTTTTGAGAGTTCGTGTTTGTAGATATAGTATTTTTCGTTATCCCTAAAAAATCTATCTGATTTATATACAATTACTGCGGAGAACAATCCTTTTTTGCTATCACGCATAAGACGTTGTAGTTCGGGTCTTTTATCATCTGTTGCTGTAATTCCTCTATCTATATAATAATCAACAACACTATATCCTTTTTCCTTTGCCAGTGCTTCCGCCTGCTCAATCTGCACTTCTATTGAACTCTCGTGCTGCCGTGGATCACTATATCTTGCGTAAATTACCACGTTCATTTGCTCTTTCCTTTCTGACCACGTGATTTAGAATTATTATGATAATTTTTAGAACATAAATCAGTGCAAAATCTTCTTTTTTTACCACGATTAACCCGCATGAAAGGTCGCCCGCAATAATCGCAGGTTGAGATATCAACTAATTGGTTTGTGGAAAAAAGACAATCTGCCCATATGTATGATAATAGTGAGTTGAATCTATAATCTAATTTGCCATTTGTAGACCCGAACGTAGGTATTCCCAAATGAAAATTAAATAGAGCATCAAGTGCATCAATAAAAATTTGTTTAAGTTTAGTTTTAGTTTCACCATTAGTAGAAAGGAATCCCACTATTACCAGTTCAGAAGGGTAGTTTGCAAGACAGTAATCATTTGTATTTATAGCGTATGATTTTAAGCTGTTATCATTATATAAGTAAGAAGTATTATTTTTAGGAATGCCTGTACCTATAACAACCCCCTCAACATCATTGTTTTTTAGCATAGATACCACTAATGTTGTCTTTGAACTTGTAGATATAATGAAATCGTCTTTATCATTTTCATATTTAAAATCTTCTTTTAATATTCGATGAAGTGAAAAAGCTAATTTCAAAAGTCTTGATGAAATGATCCAATCAGATAGAAATTCATAACGAGTAACATTTTTCATATTTGAATCTCCAATTACTCGTTCCATTTTACCAGTTGCTTTCTTACCTGGCGTTAACTTAAATATGTCAAGCAGTGAAGATTCTGTTATTGCTGAGATTTCTGCATTACCTAACAATCCATCTTTATTTTCATATAAAGATCCATATGTATCTGCGAAATTGAAAAAATCATCAGGAGTTTCTAAATTACTAAATTTTAAGCTGATTTTCTCTTTATGGTCGCTTGATTTAATTAAATGTTTTTTCATATCAGAAAAACCCATTATTGGTACAGTCGGTGTTTCAGAAAAAATTCCTTCAAGAAAAAATATTCCTTGAAATGTATATCCATTGGGAATTGTAGGTTTTAAAATGTGTTTTTTCATATCAAAAATCCTTTCAACAAGAATAATATCATAAATTTGTCAATAAGTAAATAATTTTCCGAACTAACCAACTCATAAAAGGAAAAAAATTATGGTATCTTTTTGGTAGATCAATTGAATTTGATGAAAGGAGGTAGCATGCGACTCTCGAAAGAGCAAATAAATCAGATTAGTGTAAGTATCACATCAAGTGCAGTAAAAGCATTTATTTCTTCTAACGAGAGTGAGTATAAAAAATTTCTTGTTAAATTCAAAAAAGAACAAGAAAAAAAAATAAAGTAATCAACTATTAGTCTGGGAAACCAGAGGAAGGAAGTAAGAAAATGAGAAAATTATATTTTTACCAGAAATTCGATCCCGAATTTATTACTAAGCTGAGTTTGTTGTACCTTGATTCCATGCCATTACAAGAAAGGGATGGCGATTCAGTAAAAATAACTGGAGCTAAGACTCGTGCGCTTGTCATAGAGGATCAGAATAAATATGGGGATGAGTACGGTCTCAATAAAGGTGAAACCATAACTGTCAAACAGCTAGGTATAAATGCAGAAGATATGGAAAAGCATTTTGAGTTCATGAGAACACCCTGCAAGATAGAAGTGGAAAAAGCCACAATCTGGGGTGATTTCAACGACAAGCTCAGCATTTACGGTAAAGTAACTCCAGTAAGAGAAAGAAAGGGAAGTGATTCAAATGATTAACACCAGAATAATCAAGAACCTAATCTACAGATGCACTGGTTATGAGGACCCCACAGATTTTACTAAAAATTTGTGTGCTATCTACAGGATTGTGAGAGCTTTAAGCTCTCCTCTCCCCTGTATGGCAATCGCCAGTATTTGCATTGGAATAATTGCATACTTCAATATGGAAGATGCTTGGTGGCTTTGGGTAATTATAAGTTGTGCAATTGCAATCGGTACATCAAGGTTGCTATATAAACGGTATAGACGGCGAAAAAGAATCGTAACGAAAAGATATGCTAACGAAAATAACAACTTTGATGCAGTAATAAAGTTTTTACCAGTGCGTTATATTGATAAGATTGACAGTAATTTAATGTTACATAACTCAGATGACAAAATCACAGAATTACTGTATCAAAATATAGGCGAAGTGTTCATAACTCTCGGTTTGTACACCGATTCATTCCATCGGAAAGTAAATCCATTTACTTGTAAACGATATATTAGTATAGACCCTATAGGCTTTCACTGTAAATTGTCAACAGATAACGGTATAGGGTACATTCTTATTGATCCATCGCCACAACAAGTTGAATATCTAAGAAAAATAGATACCAAGATAATTCATAACGTTCTAAGAAAGATGAACTTAATTAACTGGGATATTGAGCGAATCAGTTTTGATGATGATGTAATTTTGTTCCGCTTACGCGATTCCACTGTAAGCATGGCATATGATTTGAGATCGGAGTAAGAGATATGTACTATGAATTATTAAAACTTGCTTCAACTAACAAATATTATGAATTGCCTATTCAGAAAGGTGCAGTCTGGTCTATGAGGACTGCACCTCACGCCTTGATTTCCGGGCAAACTGGATTTGGGAAGTCATATTTTGTAAACTATTTAACAGCACTTTGTTCAATCAAAGGCAATGTCTTATACCTATGTGACCCCAAAAATAGCGATATTTCGTCTTTATCAGATTATATGCCAAAAGGCAGGGTTGAGTCATCGAAAGATGGAATATGTCATATATTAGATGATGTCATTCAGATAATGGAAAAAAGATATGATTATATGAAAACAAACCGTTTAAAACGGAACTTATTTCAAGCCGATTTTGTTGATTTTAACCTACCTGTTATTATGGTTGTCATAGATGAGCTTGCCTCTTTTGTTAGCAGTCTCGAAAAAAAAGTCCGAATACAATTCGAGTCTGATATGCAAGCGATAACTCTTTTGGGACGTCAATGCGGAATAATAATTACCAATATTTGCCAATCTCCAAATTCCCACAATATAAATACTGAGAGCCGTTCACAAATGGGATTTCGTGTTTTCTTAGGAAATTCTGGTGGTATTGAATACCGTATGTTATTCGGTGAGGGCTATTCATTTCCATCAAGAGTGTATAAACCAGGGCAAGGGTTGTATATGATTTCAGGACAATTAGATTCTCCTGAGTTGATTGAAACACCTAGATTGGATAAGTCAAAACTTGCTGATACATTAAAGAAATCTTTAGAGATACAGTATGCTCTTGATCCATTTGATAACACTCCCGTTCTGCATAGCTGTAGCGAAGCGAAAGCGGAGCAGGACGGCTTCAAAGATAAAGGGGGCTTAGACTACGACGCCCCCTTAAAGAGTAGTGAGAAGTGCCAAGGATGTGACAAAAAAGATGGTTGAATCAGGACGTAAAGCGAGTAAAACAAGAAATTGGGCGTTTGTAATATATCCTGAAAGTGCACCCAATAACTGGCGGGCAATGCTATCTGAGACACATTTGCCGTCACTTATATCACCACTACATGATTTAGATACTAATGAAGATGGAGAAGTTAAAAAAGCCCACTATCACGTCGTTATAATGTCAGATGGACCAATTACACAGGTACGAGCCAATGAGATCATCGAGCCATTTAATGGTACTAAATCAGCAGAGCGGATAATGTCTTTAAAAGGGTATGTTCGATATCTAGCTCATTTAGATGAACTTGATAAAATACAATATAACCCAT
>NZ_JAVBNS010000020.1:0-15461 GCF_031551385.1 Anaerosporobacter sp. | reverse complement strand
CACCATCAATTAATTTTTTTGTAATGATGCGTGTTGTAACCCAAGGTTCTTTCCCCTCTCCTGTTGACTCTATCAACATTTCACTGGAATATACTAATATATATCTGCCATCAATATATTTATACGTCATTGACATACTCCCTGCACTTCCATATCGCATAAAGCAACTAATACTCTCATTTTCTTTATCAATCGAAATACCAGCCATATCACTCATATCCATCAATTCCTTATTCTCTACGAATCGCCCCAACTTCTCATCCCACAGCCAATAGTAATGCGGTGTATTACGTAAAGAACCACCTGGGCAAATTGACAGTCCGATATCTAGGTTTCCATCAAAATTCCAATCCTCAAAGGAGACACCATACAGATACTCTTCCGAATATTTGTTTTCTGTATCCATACCACCAATACTCTGCACCAAATTCCCTTCATCATCTATTATCGACATATTCTCTATACAATTAGCATCAAACCAAACATAACATATGCTTTCATCATCAGACTCCGTATAACGTTTAATATTATTTCCTGTAATATGCACGGTAAACTCTGGCATTTCCTCATTTACTTTCATTGTTGTAGTAATATCGATCGGCGTTACGATGTCATCTGGCAATTCCCCTCCAAAATAATTATAGTAAGAGGGATGTAGCCAATTCCCAACAATCTCGCCTTTCCACTCCCCAATACTACCAACATCATATACCTTTCGATATCCCATATCCACCAACTTCTTTGCTTCCTGCTCGCTTCTTTCAGGTGTCTGACTATATACAAGTATTGTCTGGTTTTTATCTTTCAGAGTTCTTTTCGCCCTGTCTTGAATTTCATAATAAGGTAACAAAACCGCATTTTTAATATGGCCATCTTCATATTCTGCATGTGTACGTACATCTAGTATAATAACGTTATCCGATATCATGCTTTGCGCTTCCTCTGGACTAATTTTTGTATATTGAGGAAGTATCTGTTCTAAAACGGGCTTCAAGAAACTATCTTGTTGCACCAACCAGTTATATTCACTTGATGCCGCCTCCCTACATCCACTCAACAGTATTGCCCCTAACAGTGTTCCCACAAACACCAACTTTCTTTTCTTCATATCAGTTTCATCCTCCCATACAGCTAACACACATTTCACTTTCAATCATCCCACATATTTGCTCCTACATAACATAGCAAAATTATGCATCAAAAATGCATCGTGCAACGACAACCCGCTCCAACTGTGAACTTTGTATGTAGTTTCTGTGAACGCTATAATAAAATATATTCTTTATTTCGATATACCTTTATGAAGGATACTTAATCCTTGTATAATATGGCGCATATTCAGATGATAGTAACGTCCACACAACGATAGCTGTGAGTATGCATAGGGAGTACGACCGAATTAGTTTTACGGTCAATAATACGACGAGAAAACAGGAGGTTTTCCCACTATTACATGGAGGTACTCAAATAATAGGAGGTCATACTATGACACTAGAAGCACTAAGACAACGCATGAGTGCAATTGAAGCACAAAGCACATTACAAAGAACGTACACTGAGAATTCAAACCAAACAACAGGCACAACGGAAAACTCTAATAGAGACTCATATATCAGTAGTCTAAACGAGTCTTCTTCTGTTCTCCCATCTGAAACTTATGGTAATATCATGGAACTAATTAAAGCTGCCAAACAGGCAAATGGTGAAGAACCAAATGCTCCTACACAAGAAGACTTTGACAATATAATAAATCAATTATCTTCATCTTCTACTCAAACAAGCACTGTTGAGGCTGATGACGAAGAAACAATTGCTACTACAACAGGTAGCTCTTCTACATCTGGAAGTAGTGAATCTAGCGAAAGTGAAACAATTAAAGAATATGTTGTAGGCCAAAATGGTGCTATTTATCTCAAGGTCACTACTACAGATTCTGAGGGTAATGAAACTGTTACAATGACAAAGGTTGCTGATAAGCCAAAACATAGAGGCATGACTCCTCCGCCTCCAATGATGGGTATGGAAGACACTAATAGTGAAGATGCTACAAGCGTTACAGAAGAAGCAAGCACAGAAGAAGTTTAAACAATAAGAAGTCTAAAAAAGAAATGCAAAGAATACATTTAACATTTTAATCACATTCTCATATACTACTACTAGATAAAATCAAAGAGGTTTGTATCAATGCGATGTGTACCATTAGAGCTTGCCGCTGAAAAAGTATGTGATGAAAGTTCAAAACCGCCACTAATTTTTACCCTTCCGCCTGCTGAGGGACGTTTGGTGCTCGAAAAGGCACAAGATACTCCAGTGTATAAGTGTCCTGCCAAAACCACAAAGATTCGAATGAATCTAGGCAGGTTAGGAACTATTAATGTTTTCTGTATCCAACCGACAAATATTGTTGGCATCCCTAATATTATCTTCTATATACATGGTGCTGGTTGGGTATTTGGAAGTTTACATACGCATGAAAAGCTTGTTCTTGAACTGGCTTCTAGAACAAATTCTGTGCTAATTTTCCCAGAGTATTCTAGGTCTCCTGAAGCAAAATATCCTATAGCAATCGAACAATGCTATCAAGTACTTTGCCATCTACCTCAAATCTTTCAAAGATTACGTTTGCAAGTCAATTACTCCACACTAACAGTTGCGGGCGATAGTGTTGGAGGAAATATGGCAACCGTTATGACGATACTTGCCAAATATCATAATGGTCCAAAAATCCATAAGCAACTTATGTATTATCCTGTAACAAATGCTTGCTTTGATACAGAATCCTATTGTATGTTCGCTGAGGATTACTACCTGTATCGCGATGGTATGATTTGGTTTTGGGATCAATACACTACACTTGAAGAAGATAGGAATCAAATTACTGCCTCACCACTACGGGCGACCAAAGAACAATTATATGGACTTCCAGATGCCATGATTCTTAATGGTGAAGCCGATGTTCTGCGTTCTGAAGGTGAGGCTTATGCAAGAGAACTACGTGCCGCAGGCGTTGAGGTTACTGCGGTTCGTTTTCAAGCAATTATTCATGATTTCGTTATGTTAAATTCTCTCGATCAGACAAATGCTTGTCGTGCCGCAATGGACTCTTCTACTTCATGGATAAATCGAAAAAACGAGTGTAGTTAACCCTAAGTACGTTTCCACTCCATACAATACAACAAAATCCAAGTGACTGTCACGAATTTACGACAACCACTTGGATTAATTAATATTATACTCTACACGCTATTTTTTTCTTCAAACTCTTTATTACAAAGAAATATGCTGGTACTAAGAATGCATCTGCCAAGATCCATGCAACTGGACTTGCACAACATGCTGCCGAAAATCCAATCATTGGAACAAAAACAAAACCAACGATTGCACGTGCAACCATCTCACAAACACCTGCTAGGATAGCAAGTTTACTATATCCCAAACCTTGTATTGCAAATCGAACAATATTAACAAGGGCAAGAGGGAAATAAAATAGACTGAGATACTTTAATAACAATGCTGCATTGCGTATAATCTCGACTTCTTCTTTTTTAATAAACAGTAAAACAAAATTCTTTCCAAACAAGAATAATATAATACATGCAACAATGGAATACACCAAACCAATGAAACTACATGCTTTTACTCCTTTTGTAACACGATCTAACTCACCTGCACCAACATTCTGTCCTGCATAAGTTGCCATTGTTGAACCCATCGCATCAAAAGGGCAACAAAAAATCATACTAATCTTATTACCAGCCGTCATAGATGCTACTGCTATAGAGCCCAACGAGTTTACAGCCGTTTGTAGAATAACGCTACCAATTGCAGTTATTGAGTATTGAAGCCCCATCGGAATACCCATCATACATAATCGCTTCATATACTTGGCATCTGGACGCCACTCTTCTTTTGAAATCTTCAAAATCGGAAATTTCTTTCCTATGTATACCAAACACAAAACTCCTGATATTCCTTGCGAAATAACAGTTGCCCATGCTGCTCCAGCAACTCCCATATGAAATATAAGAATTGCCATAAGGTCAAGTACAATGTTAAGCAACGAAGACACTACAAGAAAATATAATGGTGTTTTACTATCACCTAACGAACGAAGGATTCCTGCTAATAAATTGTACAAGTATATTACTGGAATCCCAAGAAATATAACAAATATATAGCTAAAAGAACCATCAATAATATCACTTGGCGTATCCATCCATACAAGGATCTGACGACACAAGACACATACAATTATTGTTGTAACTACAGAAAAAGCAATCGCAAGCCATGCACTATTTGCAACATATTTACGCAAAGACTTATGGTCTTGTGCTCCAAACGATTGTGCCACTGGTATCGCAAAACCATTGCATACACCCATACAAAATCCAATAATCATGAAGTTGATTGACCCTGTTCCTCCAACAGAGGCTAGTGCTTTCGCCCCTAAGAACTGCCCAACAATCATCGTATCCATCATATTATAGAACTGTTGAAACAGCATACCAAACAATAACGGTACAAAAAACCGCGCGATAAGCTTAATTGGAGATCCTACCGTCATATTTTGTGTTGCACTTTTCGACATCTTCGAAATCCTCCTAAAACGATAACTATTTCGGGTTATGTCCTTCAAGTTATCTAAAATTTATCATTCGTAATATAGTTTAATCCATAACACAAAATAATCAATACGGTATATTCTATATCTTTTGTCATATCCTCTACTCTTTTTACTTACTAAATATTCTCTTTCTGCTTCCTCTCCAAATCCCTGGTGAGAATAGGATTAACATCGGAAATAGTTCTAATCTTCCTGCAAGCATATCAAATATCAATATAATTTTAGAAAATGGATTAAATTTTGCAAAACTCTCCATTGGTCCAACGCCATCAAGTCCTGGTCCAACGTTGTTAAGTGTCGCGGAAACTGCCGTAAAGTTTGTTTCAAAACTAAAGTTCTCAAACGATATCAACAAGAGTGATGTTGCAAAAATCACAAGATATAACATAAAAAATGTCTTAACAGTACGAACTACCTCATTACTTACCTTCTTATCATCCATTCGTAGTGTCTGCACACTTCTTGGGTGGATAAAAGATGCAATCTCATTTTTGATATCCTTGAACATAATTACGATTCTTGAAACTTTAATTCCACCACTTGTACTACCAGCGCAAGCACCTGTGAACATTAGTAAAACTAATATTGTCTTCGAAAACGATGGCCATAGATTAAAGTCCGTTGTTGCAAAGCCTGTCGTTGTCATAATCGACGTAACTTGAAAGAATGCCTGTTGAAAAGCAGACCAAATACTTGCAAAATATTCTCTACTATTAATACCAATCGCAACTGTAGCAAGTACAACAATTCCTAGATAGGCACGAAGTTCATCACTCTTTAGAATCTGCTTTGGTTTCCGTACAAGAATAAGGAAGTAGATTGAAAAATTCACACCAAAGATCATCATAAATACGGCTACAATATTTTGTATCGCCACACTATAACTTCCCATACTATCATGCTTAATACCAAAACCACCTGTTCCAGCTGTTGCCAACGATGTTGTTATCGCATCAAATCCACTCATTCCAAAAATCAAAAGAAGGATACCTTCTATTATCGTAAGTACAATATAGATTCCATAAAGAATCATTGCCGTATCGCGAACGCGAGGCACTAACTTATTCACACTTGGCCCTGGACTCTCTGCCTTCATAATATGCATATTATCTCCACCAGCTAAAGGAAGTACACATAGTACAAAAACTAAAACTCCCATTCCACCAAGCCAGTGTGTAAAGCTTCTCCAAAAGATACAACACTTCGACATCGCTTCGACATCATTCAAAATCGATGCTCCCGTTGTTGTAAATCCCGACACCGTTTCAAACAAAGCATCGACAATCGATGGAATCTCTCCACTAAATACGAATGGCAAAGCTCCTGTGATACTCAGTGCAATCCAGCATGCTGCTACACTTATAAACCCTTCCTTTGCATAGAATGCTTTGTTAGCAGGTTTTTTTCGTGTCAGTAAAAATCCTGTTACAAGACAAATTACTGCTGTTATAACAAATGCAAATCCACTAGTCTCTCTATAATATAGGGCAACTAAACTTGGAACTAGCAAAAATATTCCTTGAAAATTCAAAATCCAACCTATTATAAAACTAATAAAGTGCAAATTCATCTGTATTATCCCCTTAATATATCTTCTAAATCTTGATATCCTACATTCGATGTAACAACAATTACATGGTCACCTTTATTAATGCAATCCTGTCCTCTTGGCGTAATAATCTTTCCACTTCGATTAATACAGCAAATCAAAAGATTCTCTTTAAGCTCTAATTCCTCTAACGGAATACCAATTATTCTTGAGTCATCATTTACATAGAACTCCAAAGCTTCAGCCTTGTTTCTTCTTATTCTGTACAAGGTTTCCACATTGCAACCAATGGAATTGTTCATTGCTCTTACATATTGTACGATACATTCTGCGGTAATATATTTTGGATAGATAACACTGCCTAACTCCAAACTATTAATTACTTCATCGAAAGAAATTCGGTTTACTTTCGTTATAATTTTACCATTTGTTTTACTTGATGCATACAAAGACAGCATTACATTCTCTTCATCAATACCAGTCAACGATGCAAAGGACTCTACTTCTTCCAGTCCTTCTTCCATCAATAAATTCGGATTCGTTCCGTCTCCATGAATAATCATGGCACGTGGTAATAATTCTGTCAGCTCTTCACAACGTTCTAAATCCTGTTCGATAATCTTAACCTCAATACCGTAATCAATTAATTGACAAGCAAGATAATACGATAGTGCACCTCCACCAATTAACATGGCATTCTTAACAGGATTTGAGATAACTCCTATTTTCACAAAAAACTCTACCGCTCTTTTATGTGGAGCAATAATCGATATAATATCTCTTTCTCTTATTATAAAATCACCATTTGGTATCATTACTTCTTCTGCACGTTCAATCATGCAAACCAAAACATCACAGTTTAACTGACTTGCAATTTCCTTAACTCTAACATCATGTAGTACCGAACCTTCTGGAACACGAAAACTAAGTAATTCCACACGTCCTTTATTAAAGCGATCAATATTAATTGCAGAAGGGAAACGAAGAACACTTGTAATTTCACTCGCTGCTGCATGCTCTGGATTAATAACCATAGATAATCCTAATTCTTCTTTAATAAATGTTATCTCTTTACTATAAACAGGGTTACGAACCCTTGCTATCGTCTTACAGTTTCCTACTTTACGTGCAATTAAACAGCAAAGAAGGTTCAACTCATCTGACCCCGTAACTGCGATAAGCAAATGCGCCTTCTCAATTCCTGCTTCCACTTGTGTCAAATGACTTGCACCATTTCCGACATATCCCATCGCATCGCATTTATATGAGATGTCATTCACAACGTCCTCATTTATATCAATTACTGAGATATCATGTCCTTCTTGACTTAATTGTTCTACTAGTGTGCTCCCTACTTTTCCACAACCAACAATAATAATTTGCATTTTACCCTCCAAAAACTTCATCCATATGTAATAATTTACAATATAAATTAAATGCACGTACCATAATAAGCTTCTATAACAGTTTTCTACCATTTTTCTTATTATATTCGCTCCATGCACCATTCTTATATTATAGACAAATATTATTTATTTACAATAGGCATATTGCAACATTATTTTTTTCTTTTACTGCGTTTTTTTTCCTATATAATAAAATCCATTGGATTCATGACCATTCATCGTTGGAAATATTAGTTTACCATATTCTTGCTCCTCAAATGAAACAAATAACTTGTTCAACCAATTTTCATCATGATGCCTGAAAACGCCACCCTCTGGTATCTCAAACACACCATATTCTCTTGCTTGTACCTCATCAGCAACATGTTTCCTAACATAATCCTCATATCTTTTTATATTACGACTATCTGTATTTAACAAAAAGTCATTCACATACAAAATACCATTCGGTTTTAACACTCTACAAATCTCACTGACTAGATTCTGTTGGTCTTTACTATTACTGATGCACGTTAACACTGCAAACAAAATCACTGCATCAACACTCTGATCTGGTAAGTCAATCTTTGATGATGTCTGCACTTGTAAATCCAGATAGGGATACAGCTCATTACCACGCACAATCATTCCCTCTGCAAAATCAATACCAGCTAGATTTCGATAACCTTGTTCGTATAACTCATTCAATGTACGTCCATATCCACAACCAACATCAAGAATCCTATTTTCTACACTTACATATTTCTTAAACTCTTTCGATTGAAACGGTGTTGTAAACTCTTTATTTGAAGAAATATCATTCCAATAATCCTTTTGAATCATGTTTCACCCACGAGTATCACAAGGTCTGCTTGTGATACTTCCCTTTCTCTATTCGTACAATGTGTTCTGTGCTTTTTTAATCTATTCTTTTCAATCTATGTCATTTCAGCGTATTCTTTTTTTACCTATGCTTTTTTTAACTTCTGCTTGCCGAATTGGCTTGCTGCGAGTATTGCTGCACACACACTCTCTACCGTAACTTCAACTGCCATATTATTCATCGTGCTTCCCTCTGCACATGCTGCCTGTGCAACTTGCATCGCAATTTCCTCTGTTCCTTCTATAATACCTAGTTCCTCTAACGTAACAGGAAGACCAACCGCAATGCAAAAGTCGATTACTCTATCCCGTTCTTTCACTGGTGCATCTTCAAGCACAAGTTGTACAATTGTTCCAAATGCCACCTTCTCTCCATGATACATATGACGACATTCCTCCAATATATTCAATCCATTCTGCACAGCATGTGCTCCCGCAAGACCCACACTTTCAAAACCAATTCCACTTAATAATATATTTGCCTCAATTATCTTTTCTACAGCTTCGGTACATTCTCCTGCTTCTAATGCTCGTTTTGCTTTGACTCCTTCCTCCATAAGTGTGTCAAAACATAATTTTGCGATGGCAAATGCTGCTTCGGTAGCTTGTCCACCCAGTGCTGTTTTTGCCCCTTTTGCTTTCACTGCCCTTGCTTCAATATAAGTAGATAGTGCATCTCCCATTCCTGATACCGTTAAACGCACTGGTGCATTTGCAATAATTTCTGTATCCACAAGCACTAAATTTGGATTCGATGGCAGATATAAATACTGCTCCATGATTCCTTCGTCAGAATATAATACCGAAATCGCACTGCATGGCGCATCTGTTGAGGCACTTGTCGGACATATGATAACCGGTGTGTTTGCATAGTAGGCCACAGCTTTCGCTATATCAAGTATCTTTCCGCCTCCTAAACCAATTATTACATCACAAGCTTCCTGCTTTGCCACCTCTTTCAGACGATTGATTTCCTTCCTGCTACATTCGCCTTGAAAACATTCCACTATATATTCGCACTTGCTTCTCTTAAATCCCTCTTCTAACATACTTCCCGCACTTTTATATGCAAACTCTGTCGTTAGTATAAACGCCTTTTTCCCATACTCTGTCGTATACCTACCTAGATTGGCTAGTTCTCTTGCACCTTGCATATATTTGCTTGGACTTAATAACATTCTTGCCATATGATTGTATACTCCTTTCTAAAATGAATTATCTATTTTTATTGCTTGTTCGTTTTCTTTTTTATCATACCATATGTCAGACTTCCTTTGGCAATTATTTTTCAAATGCCGTCCAAATATAAAAATGGCTAGGATGTACAACATCTAAATTAATGCTATACATCCTAGCCACATTTTTCTATTAAAATAACAAATCAGAACATTGTCTCATTTCCTACTAGAAACAATCTTTTATTATATTCTCAACATCTTCTGTCGATAGACTTACATAACAGCTTTGCATATCATTATGTGCTGTTGTTGCAACTGCCATATCATGAATCGCACTTTCTTCAATTCCTACTTCTCTAAGTTTCATTGGAATTCCACATTCTTTGAAGAAGTTCTCTGTTGCATCAATTCCCTTATTCGCAAGTTCCATGCTATCTTCGCCTTGCATATTCCATACATTTCTTGCATAATTACAGAATCTATGAAGTGTCGTTTCACTTAGGATATATCGCATCCAACTTGGTGTAACAATTGCAAGTCCCACTCCATGCGTAATATCATAGAATGCACTTAACTCATGTTCAATCGGATGGCAAGTCCAAGCTCCACCCTTTCCTGCGCAAACCAAACCATTCAGAGCCAATGTAGATGCCCACATAAGATTCGATCTAGCCTCATAATCTTCTGCATTCTCTAACGCTACAGGACAGTATTTAATACAAGTCTTTAATATACTTTCACAAATGCCGTCTGATAAATATGCTCCATCATTCTTTTGAAAATATTGTTCATACACATGTGACATAATGTCTGCTGTTCCCGCTGCTGTCTGCATCTTAGGAAGTGTGTACAAGTATGTTGGATCTAAGAATGATACTCTTGGGATAAACTTTTGGCTTCCTGTTCCTAATTTTTCTCTTGTTTCCATGTTGCTGATTACTGCATTTTTATTCATCTCTGAACCTGTTGCTGCTAATGTAAGTACGGAAACAATCGGAAGTACTTTTTCAATGTTCGAACTATCAACAACCAAATCCCATGGGTCACCATCATAAAATGCTCCAGCAGCCATAACTTTTGCTGCATCAATACAACTTCCTCCACCTACTGCTAATACAACATCAATGTTTTTCTCTTTGCATAATTTTGCACCTTCACGAACCGAAGTAATCTTCGGATTTGGTTCAACACCTGCTACTTCTACTATAGTAAAGTCTTTTAACAAATCAATAATCTGACTATATAGACCAATCTTTTTGATACTTCCTCCACCGTAAACCAACAGAACATTTTTACCGTATTTTTTTAATACTTTTGGTAAATTGGTTATCTGGTCTTTTCCAAAACGAATATCTGTACGAGCATGAAATCTAAAGTTATTCATATCATTCCTCCTATAATTCCCACCAGCAATAATTTGGCTTCCTTTTAATAGAACATAATCTTCTATAAGGTGTATTATATCTCATAATAAAGCTTATAACAAATAAATGTTTTATAAAATGATGTTCTACTTCTTACTTCCAAATTGTTTTACTTGTTCTATCATATGTCCAATATTGCCTTCTCCAGCAAACAAGTTGCAATCAAAGAAATTATAACTAAAGTCAAGCCATTCTAACAGATTCGCTTCTTCTCTTAATTCTTCCTCACAATACATCAAGTAAGTAACATCACATCCTCTGGCAGAATATATAGAAAACCATTCTCTCTCCCAACCACTTCTTCCGCTCCATCTTTTGGTACTTGCCACCATAGTTGTCCTTTATCACTCCCTAATTTCTTCACTATATATTTGTATTCAAACGGTGTCTCTGACTGCGCAATCACCTCAAACCTGAATCCGTTCTTCTCTTTCTTTTTCGAATACTTTATATGATGGGAGCGAATCCCGATATGGGTTATGTCCTCACTTACCTCTACTAAGGTTTCCAACGTAATGTCCCAATCCATTACATACACACAATTTTTATCAATCCGTCTTACTCTTTCTATATTCTTGCAACCTGTTAGTCTTGCTGTCTCAACACTACACGGTTTTTGGAATAGCTCTCTTGTATCTCCCGTTTCGATTATATGACCACAATCCATAATAAGCAGTTGTTTGCTAAACTCATAGATTTCATCTCTGCTATGGGAAACCATCAACATACCACCCCTATATTCATCTAAAAGATGTTTCATCTCCATCTTGAGACTATCTTTTAGAAAACTATCCAGTGCAGAAAATGGTTCATCAAGCATAATTACATCTGGTTCATATGCCATAATTCTTGCAAGTGCAACTCTTTGTTGTTGCCCTCCCGATAACTGGGCTGGATATCTTTTTTCTAAGCCGTTCAGAGCAAAGCGTTCTATCATAAGACTTACTCTCTTTTTCCTATCATCCGTTCTTTTTCCTTGTAATCCTGTTGCAATATTCTTCTCTACTGTCATCGTTGGAAACAATGCATAATTTTGAAACAAATATCCCACCTTTCTCTTTTGTGGAGGAATATTAATCTTACGATTCGAATCAAAATAGATTTGTTCATTCACAATAATCTTCCCTTGATCCGGTGTAATAATTCCTGCAATCGCTTTTAACGTCATACTTTTTCCACAACCAGACGCTCCCAAAATGCCGATTCTATCGCTCTCTCCAGTGAATTTGGAATGTAATTGGAAGCCATTAAACTCTTTTTGTATATCTATCTGAATCTTCATATGAATATTCCTCCTTCCAATAGCCTTCAAACTTCACTTTAGTTCCTAGTAACATGCTTCATCCGTTTTCCAGTAACCAAATTAATCAACACCACAATTCCAAAGGAAATCCCCATAATAATTGCAACCCATATCCCTGCCACTTGATAATTCCCATCCTGTATCACCATTGCAATCTTTTGCGATATTGTTCCTGTCTTTCCTGCAATATTCCCTGCAAGCATGGATGTTGCCCCATACTCCCCTAGTGCCCTTGCAAATGTAAGAATCGTTCCAGATGCAACTCCAGGTGCTGCTGTCGGAATGATTACCTTCCAAAATATCCTTCGCTCTGACATTCCCAGTGTCCTCGCCGCACAGATTAAATTAAAGTCAACCTGCTCAAATGCAGCTCTTGCATTCCGATACATAAGTGGTAGGGCAATAACGGTAGCCGCAATAACACAGCCCGCCCAAGTTTGAACAATTTTGATAGAACATGTATCATATAAGAATGTCCCAAACGCCCTTCTTCGGCTAAATACAAGCAAGAGAAAGAAACCTGCTACTGTTGGTGGCAAAACCATGGGTAAGGTAAGAATACCATCTGCCACAGCCTTTTTTCTATTACTCATTCTTGCAATCCGATTCGCCAACCAAATTCCAACAAAGAAAGAAACAATCGTCGCAACGATACCTGTTTTTAATGATATTAATAAAGGACTATAATCCAGTTCTTTTAAGACTTCTAGCATAGTACTCCCCCTTCCCAATGCAAAACGACGACACCAATTTGAATTCTTCCTATCAAATCGACACCGTCGTCTACTTATCTTCCTTATAAATCAGAAACATATATTTTTCAAAAATAGCTTTTGCCTCCTCAGAATCTAAAAATTCCAAAAAATCACTTGCTGCCTGCGTTTGCGATACATCTGCCTCCGTATTCGCAACCTGTGCCACCGGATAAATAATATCTCCCGTCAATTCTTTGTCTGCATAAGCAATAATATCCACATCGTCTTTTACCGCGTAGGCATCCGAATAATATACGATTCCAATTTCATTGGCCGCTTCTTTTACTGCTTCTGTCACCTTACTAACATTTCCACACTCATTTATCTCCAGTCCTCCAAGAACACGAGACACTTCTTCTGCTGTATAAACGGCAGAATCTTCTATCATATCAAGATAACCTAGATTCACAAGAATTGTTCTGGCATATTTTCCAACTGGTACACTACCACCTGCAAGTGCCATACTTTTCGCAAGGTGCATCGTATCAAAACCTGTCACCTGCGTTTTACTTCCTTTTGATGTAATCAAAACAACTTGATTATTAAGCACGTTCTTTCTCGTTCCCTCCACTAGATACCCTCCACTCTCCAACGTATTCATTTGCTTTGGTGCTGCTGAGAAGAAGATATCACATTCGTACCCCTCCTGTACCTGTGTAAGAAGTGTCCCTGAACTATCTGCATTATATGTAATCGTAACATTCGGCTCTTTTTTTGCATACAACGCTTTAATTTCCTCCATTGCATTGCTTAGACTTGCTGCAATAAAAACTTGAATTTCTGTTGCTTTTTCTTCCTTCACATCAACTTTGTCCTCTTTCTTTGTCGCACAACCTGATATGGCAGAAACAATCAGTATCAATAGGAATACAAAACAAATTCTTCTTTTTTTCATAATTTTCATAATCATCATCCTCGCCTTTCTTCTAAACTATAAAATCAACATTTCAGCTCCCTAACAACAATATCTAACTAATTAATCGATTCTATTTAGCAATCCTACCATCAAACAATGTTTTCGTCTAATCGTAAAAAACAATAGGAAATAAAAGCAACTACGACATTTATCTATAGCAACTATTTACTTTCTGCTTTTTCTCTTTCTTTTCAACACAAACATTATTTTCTAAATAAATCCGATACAAAGAACTAATATTAGTAAATTGACTTTCATTTTGAATCACTCTATAATTAGATAACAAAAAGGGGGAATTCTATGACATTGCGACATTTAACAATATTTATTGAAGTTTATAGAACACACAACATGACCCTGGCTGCAAAGAAACTCTATATGACACAGCCCTCTGTTAGTCAAGCTATTAAAGAATTGGAACTTTTTTATGAAAAGAAACTTTTTGAACGCTTGTCACAAAAACTCTACATAACAGAGGCTGGACACTGTCTATACGAATATGCGAACAAGATTCTTACCCTATATGAAGAATCTATAACAGCATTGCAGTCTGAACATATTGTTGAGCGACTACGGATAGGTGGAAATTATACGATGGGAATACATATGCTAAGCGATATCAGCAATGCATTTTACAAAGACTACCCAAAAACAGAACTTCACGTGACAATTAACAAAACTTCCGTTATAAAAGAACTGCTGCGCAGCAACGAACTTGACCTCGCATTGGTTGAGGAATCTTTTGCCGTAGCTGACCACGATATGATACAGCAACCGTTTTGCAAAGACCGCATCGTGACTGTTATATCTCCAAATCATAAACTGGCTGGACATGGTATGGTACATCTATCTGCTATTGCCGATGAACGCTTTCTTACACGCGAGAAAGGCGTTGGTGCAAGAGAATTGTTTGAACATATTATGATTACGAATGGCTATCCCTTTGTTCCTGCTTGGGAAAGTATCAGCGTAACCGCATTGATAAATGAATGCAAAAAAAATGCTGGCATTGCAATACTCCCCTACGAGGCAGTTAAAGAACAACTTGCACAGGGAGAACTAATAGAACTCCCTATTAAGAATATAAATTTATCAAGAAATCTCGTTATCATGTATCACAAAAGTAAATGCCTCACGCCCATTCTTCAAAATTTCATCACGTCTTGTCAAGAATATATCACTAAAAAACCTGACTCCCAAGCCGCCCTTTGCTCCTAATATCCTTTACCACATGATTGGTACGCCTTGTTTCATAAGCTCCCTATCCTCCCTGTCCGGTGCTGTACTTACCATTAAAACGGCGCTTCCTAACCACTCATAAACAACACTTACTGCCTGCTCCAGAGCCATCTTTATTACAATAGCGGAATCCATAATTCCCGATTCCCTCATATCTACCACCTTAATTAATGTGTTGCTAGTGTATGCTATTCATATGCCTGGAT